>NZ_JBDUCX010000383.1:0-3742 GCF_040003245.1 Chthoniobacter sp. | reverse complement strand
GAAGATGGCCGTGCCGATCAGGTAACCGCTGCCTTGGGCTCCGGGAGTCGTTTCGCCCAACCACGACATGGTGACAGCGTCGCCGCCCGTCTCGCCCAGTGTGGTCGCCAGGATCTTGATAATCCAAAATATGAGCGTGACCTGCGGGACTTTGGCTACGAGTTCTGACGCGTTTTTTTCCATTTCTATCGTTCTGGTCTTTACTGAGGTTTGGAGCGTAGTCGAAACCGGTAGGAGCGCCAATCGATCCAACCGCGGCGCCAACGGATGCTCAAGGCCGGGATTACTCTCGAAACGTGGATGCGTTCAAGCGCGGCCGCATATTTCTAAGACCATTCGACGCCGCAGGCGCATTTCGCTTTTCGGAGGCGACACGATTATGGCCAGGGAAATTGTGGAGGAGATGATCGAAGACCGGCCGGAAAGACGGATTCGGCGGTGGGAGATAAGCCCTCCATGGCTGGCGCACGGTGGTTTGCATTAAACTGAACGAGTTTCACCCAGGGGAAGAAGCCCCAGGTGCGCATGCGCGCCTAAAGCGCGGAGCAGCGTAGCGAGGCGAACGGGCGAACGCGAGCGGGGCTCAGGATGGCGCGCGGTGAAAGCCGCTTTTCCAGGGTACCGGTCCGGCCCGAGGCACTTCTTTTGCTTTCAGAGCGTCGATGAAACTCTACGAGATTCTGTTGGATGGATACCACACGCCTCTCCCAAGCGAGGAGATAAGGACTCTTTTCAAGGCCGGGAGACTGCGTCGCAGTGATCCGTGTAAAGAGGTGGGGGCCACGAGTTGGCGGACCATAGACGAAGTGCTTCCGTTGCTTAAATACGACTCTATCGAGAGCGCACCGTTGCCACCTCCGCAGGGTAATGACCGCCGACCTTCGATGGCAGAAAGGAGCAATGAGGTCCGCCCGATGACGTCCGCACTCAAGGCGGGTTGGGTATGCTTCGGGATTGCACTGGCGGTGAGCTGGTTTTTCCCGCCCGGGAACTTGTTTTTCTCGGTGGCCTTAATCACGGCTGTTGTCGCCATGTGCACTCATCAGGTGAATAGGGGACTCGCTTTGTTCGCAGCGTCACTCGCTGGGATCGCCGTCTGCACTGTGGTTTTCTTCACTCTTGTGATCGGCGCGGTGGGAATGGCAGCAGCGCCCGCGATCAAGAAAGCCGACCAGGAAATGAACCGGATGCAGAGGGCGCAGACGGAAGCGCTGACGCAACTCGCCGTCGCCAGTAAACAGATCCAGTCGGTTGTTCCATCAGCGCCCCTAAAGATTCCCGCATCATCTTTTAAGCCCACTTCCAATCCAAACGTTACGCCTCAACTCGCTGTCAACGCCGAACGGGCTCGGCAAAGGGTGTCGGAACAGGAGAGAGAGAGCGCGCAGCGCGAGGCCGCCGACCGCGCGCAGCGGCAGGCAAATGTGCGCGAGGCAGAGCGTCAAAGAGACCTTGCACGGGCGAAGGAGCAGCAACTGCAACAGCTACAGAAGTCTCTCGATTGGTGGGATGATCAGATTCAGAAATGCCGGGTGGAAGGCAGAGATTGGAGCTGGGCTTCCGCGCAACGCGACGCGGCCGTCCGGCAAAAAGCTGAGCTTCTCGGAAGATAGCTGTTCGTCTGTTGCGCGGCGTTCCTGCCGCCATGATAGAAGGCGCGCGATGCAGCCATCCGTCAGAAAGAAATTCCCGTGGGCGATCTATTGGATCGTCCTTTCTCTTATTCTGCTCGTGATGCTGGCGCCGGTTGGTTCCGTGGTACTAGCTGGGACGCTGGCTAATGCCTACGGCTGCCACGTGGACGAAGGATCAGTTCATCCGTGCGTGATCGCGGGGGCAGATCGTGGAGAGCTGCTCTACACGTTAGGCGTCTTGGGGTGGTTGATGTTGCTGACGTTGCCCGCTGGACTTTTGGCATGCGTGGTTTGGCTGATCGTTTTGCTCGTACACCGCGCTGCTTGGCGGAAGCGGTCGGCGGCATGAAGGGCGGGAGCCGATTTGGCCCGGGGTCGCTGATTATCGCGGGCGGTTTATTGATTCTACCAGTGATGGCGCTCGCGCGGCTGCCTTTTGTCTGGTGGATGGAGTGGGGATACGCCGCGGCTGTAAGCGGGGTGGCGTATTTGATGAACGTGCTCGATAAAAAGCGAGCCCGCGCCGGGCAATGGCGGATAGCGGAGGCGACATTGCATCTACTGGAGCTGGCCGGTGGATGGCCAGGCGCCTTGCTGGCCCAGCGTTGGTGCCGCCACAAGTGCTCGAAGGTGAGCTATCAAATCGTTTTCTGGCTGATCGTGGCGGCTTACGAACTACTGGCTTTCGATTTCCTACGGGATTGGGCGTGGGCGCGCGGGATCGCGGAAATGATGCAGACTTTGCCGGAGCCCCGCCGATTAAGCCGAGGAAGGCTTAAGGCAGAGCGAGGACGCGATAGTAACGCTGCGAGTTCCCATCGGTCGCGGCAAAGTCATTCACGGTGACGGATTGGCCGGTGCCGAGGACGTTGTCCTCTAGGGTGCTCCAGTTAGGTTGTAGCAGGCTGGAGGTGTATTGTACGCGGTAGCGTTTCCCAAAGATGCTGGCGAAGGTGATGGCGATGTCGTCGCCAGTACGGGAGACATCATTGATGCGCAGGACGCTGAGGCTGGTGCGCGGGTCGGTCCCGGAAAGAAACTCTTCCAGTTCGGTGCGACCATCGCGATCGCGGTCAAGCTGTGCATCGGTGGGGTCGTTCGGGTTCAGGCCGTTGGCGGTCTCGTAGTCATCCGGTAGGCCGTCGCCGTCGGTATCGACGAATGGCGCGGTGGTGAAGGTGCGGTCGATGCCGTTGGCGCTTCCGACACTATTCTGTCCGGTGAATTGATAATGGTAGAGAGAGTTGGGGCGGAGGCCGGACAGTGAGAGCACGACGGTGTCCGCGGTGGTTCCGGTGCCCGCGGGAAGCAGCGGCTGGGTGTCGGTGTATGGAAGGGTGAGGCCGAGGCGGAAAGCGCGGGAGGAGGGAAGGCCGAGGGGATTGATGGTGCCGGTAATGGTAGCGGAGGTGGAGGCAACGATCGAGGCGCCACCGGTGCTGACCAGGGGCGCCGCAGGTTGCGTGGCAAAGGTAAGGCTCCAGCCACCGGCGAGCGTGCCAGAACCGGAGGTGTACTCGTGAATGACATAGAGACTCCAGACGCCGCCGGGGGCGGTGCCGTTGAATGATGAGAGGGTCGTCGTCCAGGAGCCGTGCGCTGGTGCGGGAGCAGGAAAAGCGTCGTTATCGCCGGAGGGGTTGCGGTCGGTGGGTCGGTAAGTTCCGGTGGTGAGGCTGGAATTGCTGACGACAGGGGAGCCATCACTGAAGGTGAGGGTGACGTTGCTAACCGAAGAGGAACCTCCAGAGTCGGAGAGGAGCATAACACTTTGGCCGGCAGGGCCTACGAGCAGGATGTCCATATCCGCGGGGTAGGAGTGGGTAATGCCGTTTAACTTAACCGACACATTCGTGATGAGGCCAGCGAGGCCGGAGACGTTGATCACTGAAGGATAGGGTGATCCGAGACCGATGCCGCCGGAAGTGCCGCTCATGGGAAGCGGCGTGATGTTGGAGAAAGTGTTACCAGTGGGGGTGGGCGTAGGAGTCGGGGTCGCGGTCGGAGTTGGGGTCGCGGTTGGAGTTGGGGTGGGGGTTGGATTAACCAATCCGGGCAGGCCGAGGACGATGAGTTCGACCTTTCGCCCGAAGCTCCGGTTCTGGCCG
>NZ_JBDUCX010000202.1:0-12698 GCF_040003245.1 Chthoniobacter sp. | reverse complement strand
CGAAATGCTCGTAGCGAAGACCGTGAGTTCACAGGAAGCCGATGAAAAGTCCGGCGATCTCGAACTGAAGAAAGCGACCATGCAAGCCGCCCAGGCCAACGTCGAGCGCCTCACGGAGGTGGCCGGCTTTGCCCACGTCACCGCGCCCTTCGCCGGGACCATCACCGCGCGCAACCTCGACGTCGGCCAGCTCGTCAACGCCGGCGCCGGACAGGAACTTTACCGCCTTGCGCAGACCGACAAGCTGCGGGTCTTCGTCCACGTGCCGCAAAACTACGCCCGCACTACGACCGTCGGACAGGTCGCCGAACTGACCCTGCCGGAAGCTCCAGACGAGAAGTTCGAGGCCAAGGTCGTCCGCACCGCGGGCGCGCTCGACGTCACGACGCGTACGCTGCTCGTGGAACTCGAGGTCGACAACACGAAGGGTGAAATCCTCGCGGGCAGCTACGGCCTTGTGCGTCTCACGGATTCACACCCCGAGGCGGCGCTCGCGCTCCCGGCCAGCTCGGTGATCTTCCGCTCCGAGGGGGCGCAAGTCGCGGTCGTGGAGAATAACCATCTCAGCCTTCGCAAAATCAAGATCGGCCGCGATTACGGCCCCATCGTCGAGGTGCTCTCCGGCGTCATCTCCACTGACCACGTGGTCACGAATCCCTCCGACTCCTTCGCCGAGGGCATGGAAGTCCGCGTCCTCGCCCCCGCACCCACGACACCCACTCCCGCCGACCAAACCGCCCCGCACACGCATTAAGCTGTAGTCGCGAATTGCGGAAGATGAGCAAGGCGGCGAACCGTGGTGCGCCGAATAATCTCACTGGAGGTGTAGGGCGCGTGTCCCCACGCGCCGGGAAAGTTTTCGCCCGGCCGGAGGCGCGCCGGGTGAAATTTTCCGCAATGGAGCCAACAGAGCCAATGGAGCAAGGCACTTTTTAGGGCGAGTTATGTTTCCATAGGAGCGTGAAGACCGACTCCGCCCAACCCTCTCGCGCCCGCGCCTCGGATGGCGCCCAGTGGGAGCGGCGCCTTCCAACCACCGACCGAGCCAGTCGCGCGCAGCGCCACCTTTCCGGGGGCCTCGCTGGTGCGAAACCCGGCGGTTGGAATACCGCCGCTCCCAGTCCCTCCCACTCCAGCTCCCAGTGCCCTCCCACTCCTTCTCCCACCTGCGCTCCCACCCGCTTTCCAGAGTAAATTCCATCGATCCCACCTAATCCCACCGCAACCAAAATATGCATAATCCCACCCCTCAATGGCAAGATCGCCCGGCTCCCCAAAGCCATTCGGGAGGAACTCGATGAACGCCTCGCCACCGCGAACGCAGCCCGCACCTGGTGAAATGGCTCCATTCCCTGCCCGATGCCGGAGGCATCCCAGCGCCCAGAGCCGGTGGTTGAGCGCAGCGACACCACCGGAAAGGGTGCCGGAAACGGCTCACCCCAAAGGGGTGGCAGCCCTCGCTCGAATCAAGCCGAATCAAGGTAATCAAGGTGGGAAAAAACTGTCGGGATCAGCCGAGCAGGTCTTTCAGCGCCGGTTCCAGTTCGGAGAACTGGAATCCGAAGCCATGTTCGCAGGCCACGGCGGGGAGCACGCGTTTGCTGTCGAGCAGTTCATGAGACAGGTCGCCCAGGAGCGTGCGTAGCACGAACGCGGGCGCACGAAAGAATGCCGGGCGATGGAGCTGGCGGGCGAGCATGTGGGTGAAGTCGGCATTGCGCACGGGCCACGGGGCGGAGGCGTTCATCGGTCCACGAATGTCCAGGTTCTCGACCGCGAAGAGCGCGAGGCGGGCGATGTCCTCAATATGGATCCACGGCATCCATTGGCGGCCATCGCCCATTTGCGCCCCGAGGCCAAAGCGAAAGGGCATGGCCATCAAAGGCAGCGCGCCAGCCTCGCGGCCCAGCACCAGCGAGGTGCGCAGCAGGACCACCCGCGCGTCCGTGGCGCGGCTGGCTTCGGCTTCCCAGGCCTGCACGGTGTCCGCCAGGTAGCCAGTGCCGGGCGGCAGGTTCTCGGTCAGTTCTTCCTCCCCGCGACTGCCGTAGAAGCCAATAGCCGAACCGTTGACCAGCACCTCCGGCTTCTGCGTGGCGGCGGCGATGGCCTCGACCACGCGGCGGGTCCCCTGCACGCGGGTTTCGACGATGCGGCGCTTCTTCGCCGGGGTCCACAGGCCCGCCACCGGTTCACCCGCGAGATGAATCAAGGCCTCGCAGCCGGAAATATCCGGCGGCGTCTCGAGCGAAAAGGCGCGCATCGTGCACCCTGGAATCCCCCGCTCCGGATGGCGCGTGAAGGCGATGATCTCGTGTCCGCGGCGCAGCGCGATATCGAGGATCCTTCGCCCGAGAAAACCAGTAGCGCCGGTGAGGCCAATGTTCATGGCGCGCAACATCCCGCATCTCCCCGCCGAGAGCCACCTCCTTCATCCTTCATCCTTGCCCTTACGTCCCAGGCTGATCGAAACGCCCATGAATCCAACGATACGGAAAACGATCACCCGGGCAATCCGTCGGCCAGCGCGGCGGATTGATCTCGCGATGCGGCTTCACAATCGCCCACTGGCGGTCGATCTTGCCCACGCGCTGCCGCAGGTAGCGGATGAGTTCTTCGCAGGCCTCGAGCTGCTTCTTCGTCGGCGTGTCGCGGTTGAAATCGCCGACGAGGCAGATGCCGAGCGCGATATTATTGAGATAGTCGCTGTGCACGTGGCCGCCATTGATCTGGCGCTTCCAGCGGTTGCCGATCTCGATCTCGCCGTCGCCGGTCGAGGTGCCGTTGCCGATCACGAAATGGTAGGCCAGCCCGTTCGGCATCTTGCGCACGTGCAGATGGTAGTAGTCGAAGGCCTTGGCGTTGCCCTGCCGCGTGCCGCTGTTGTGGACCACGATGTAGCGCCAGCGCCGGGACAGCACCGGCGCGCGATCGATCTCATTGCGCACGCTCTTGGTGAGATATTTCCACTTCTCGAACCACCCGGCGGACGGCGCCGGCTCGTAGCTGCGCTGCTGTTCGAAGCCGGACTTTTCGATGACCACCGGCGCGCTGACCGTCGCACGCGCGGGTCCAGGCGTGGGACCCGCGGGGAACAGCATCGTCTGCCTCGGGCGCGGCGTCGCCTCCGGCTCGGGCTTGGGTTTTGGTTTTGGCCGGGGCGTAACCTCCGGCTCGGGCGGCTTGGGCGCGGGCGTCGGGGTCGCCGCCGGAAGAGGCGTCGCCGCCGGCCGCACGGGCTTCGGCTTGGGCTTGGGCGTCGTCTCGGGTGCGGGGGTCAGCGGCACGGTCTTCATTTCCTCCCGCGCCTTCAGGAACTGCTTCCGCTTCTCCTCGTCCGCCTGCTCATCGGCCCGCGCGCACACATTCAGGAGCAAAAAGAGAAACAACAAAGGGAGAATGGCGCGCACGCGGGGGAGGCTACGCAAAGAAAGGCGGATGGAGGAAGGCTGAAGGCGGAAAATCCCAGTCGAGCCCGTGAGCGGTTTTCCCCTTTCGCCTTCATCCTTCCTCCTTCATCTTTCATCCTTACCCCTATGACCTATTGCCTCAGCCTTCTTTGCCGCGAAGGAATTGTCTTCATTTCCGACTCGCGAACCAGCGCCGGGGTGGACAATATTACCGTCCAGCCGAAGATGCGCGTCTATGCGGAAAAGGGCGACCGCGTCATTTGCCTGATGACGTCCGGGAATCTTTCCGTCACGCAAACGGTCTACGCCTTGATTGAGGAAGACTTGTCGCTGGCCAAAACCGATCCCAATCACAGCCATCTCATGAATCAGCGCACGCTCTTCGAGACGGCCCGCTATGTGGGATCGAAGATCCGCGCCGTGGACAAAATGGATCGCGAGGCGCTGGAGGCCGCAAAATTCGGCTTCAATATCAATGTGCTTCTCGGCGGCCAGATCGCGGGTCAAAAACACGAGATCCACTACGTTTATCCGCAGGGCAATACGCTCCAGGCGAGCACGACTTCCCCGTTTCTTCAGATCGGCGAGTTCAAGTATGGCAAACCGATCCTCGACCGCGGATTCACCTTCGACACCACGCTCCGCGACGCCGTGACCTTCGGCATGTTATCGATGGAGGCCACGGTGAAATCGAACGTCTCGGTCGGGCCGCCGATCGATATCGTCGCCTACGAGAGCGATTCCTTGAACGTCAAGTATCGCAGCCGTCTCGAGGAGGGCGACGCCTACTTCCGCGAGATCCAGACCAAATGGAACCACGGGATCGTGCAACTGGTGGAGACCATGCCGCATATGCACTTCCCCGGCGTCCAGAGCCAGCCCGGGGATTCCCTCTTGTGATGAACACCGCGCGCGTCCGCGTCAAAATCTGCGGCATCACCAACGAAGAGGATGCCCGCGCCGCGACGGATCTCGGCGCGGATGCCCTTGGGTTCAATCTCTGGCCTGGATCGAAACGCCATATCGATCTCGACCGCGCCTTCTCCTGGATTCGCGGGCTGCCGCCACTGGTCACCCGCGTGGCCGTGCTGGTCAACGTGTCGCTCGATGAAGCACGCCACGTGGCCGCCCACCCAGCCATCGATCTCGTGCAGTTCCACGGGGATGAAGATGAGGGCTATTGCGCCCAATTTGCCGCCTCTGGACGCCCTTTCATCAAAGCCCTGCGCATCCGCGACTCCGCCTCGCTGGACAATCTGGACCGCTTCTCCACGCCCAGCATCCTGCTCGATGCCGATGCCGGTGCGGCCTACGGCGGAACCGGACGGCAACTCGACCCCGCACTCGCGGCAGAGGCGGCACAGCGCTTTCCCGGGGTGAAGATTGTCCTGGCCGGAGGCCTGAAGCCGGAAAATGTAGCTGAGGCCATTCGTGTGGCGCAGCCCTATGCGGTGGACGTGGCCAGCGGGGTGGAAGCGGCCCCAGGCCGCAAGGACCACGAGAAGATGGCGCGCTTTATTGCTGCGGTAAGGGGGGCTTAGAGAGGGTCGGCCACCTCTGTGCTTCAGGAGCCGGTCCGTGGTTTCGCGGTGGTCGCCGGCAGATAGTGAGTTTTATCGCGAAAGGTTCTTTCCGTCTCAGAATCATTCTCATTTCTTCACATCTGAGAGTGGGTTTTTCTCGGGACTGCGATAAATATCTTAAAAAGTGATTACGTAGTGGGGGTGGCCTGCGTCGTGCTTGTATCGAAGTCACCAACCTTCCAACAGAAAGCTCACACCATGGCCAAACTTTCCACATCCCTCTGCGCAGCCGCTGTTTTTTCAGTGAGCTCCGCCTATGCGCAAGACACGGCTGCCGCGACCCCCGCGCCGGCTCCCATCGTTCCTCCCACCTCTTCCGCTATCGCTCCCGCTCCTATCGAGCCGCCGATCCAGTCCCCAGCCGGTGGCGCCCAGCAGGTCGTTCCACCCGCTCTGAACGATCCAAATGCGCTTCCCGGTGCCCCCGGAACCCAGCCGACCACCGCCGGCGCCCTGCCCGCCACGGCGGCTCGCCTCAATGATTTCCAAGGTGACCCGATCGACCTCGTGCTGCGCACCCTGGCCCGTCAGGCCAAGATCAACATGGTCGTCAGCGACAAGGTCGCGGCCAGTGCCGGCACGGTGAACATGCGCATCGAGGACAAGACGCCGAAAGAAGCCATCGAGATCATCGTCGAGTCCAAGGGGTTGGTCATGGATCAGGGCAAGGGCGGCGTGTTCTACATCAAGACGCCCGAGGAGAAGGCCAAGGAGCCGACGGAAAGCGGCGCCTACACCTTCAGCTATGCCCAGGCGGAAAAGGCCGTGGCACTGCTCCAGACGCAGCTCCAGAGCGGCGTCGCCCCGCAGTTCGACCAGCGCACGAACACCATCTTCTATCGCGAAAACCGCTCGAACGTCGACAAGATCAAGCTCTTCCTCGAGAGCATCGACAAGCCCACCCAGCAAGTCATGATCGAGGCACGCCTCGTGGAAGTGACCGCCAATCCGAAGCAAAGCTACGGCATCAACTGGGGTGGCGTCCTGGGCAGCTCGGCGACCCCGCAGACCTTCCGCTATGGCGGTTCCACTCTCGCGACGACGACGTTTGCCAACGCGCAACAGATCACCAACACGGTCGTCAATGGCGTGCCCACCCAAACGACCACCCCGCTGTTGGATGCCAATGGTATCCAGATTCAGGCCCCACAGATTGGCACCGCGCCCACGGTCACGACCAACAATGGCGTCCTGTCTCCCGCCGACTTCCTCCTCAATGGCAAGACGAGTGCGGGTAACTTCGGCGACGTGCTGGGCAGCCAGCTCGCGATTCTCAGCATCCCTTCGATGTCGGCCACCCTGCGCCTCTTGAATGAAGACTCCGACGCGGAGTTCCTCGCCCACCCTCGCGTGGTCACGGCCAACAATACCAAGGCCACCATCAAGATCACCCGCAACCAGCCGGTGCCCCAGCTCAACTTCAACGAGCAAACCGCGCAGGCCGTGTTCAGCGGGTTCCAGGACAAGGAGTTCGGCAATACGCTGATCGTGACGCCCTCGATCAACAAGGATGACTTCATCACCATGAGCGTGCAGCCGGAAATCAGCAACAAGGTGGCCGATGCCACCTTCACCTTCAGCGGCGCGACGGTCACCAGCCCGGTCATCGACAAGCGCACGCTCGATTCCAACGTGCTCATCAAGAGCGGCGATACGCTGGCCATCGGCGGCCTGCTGCAGGATGAAGTCACGAAGGGCCGCACCAAGGTCCCGATCCTCGGCGATATCCCCCTCCTCGGCTACGCCTTCCAGGAACGCCTCAATACCCGCACCAAGCGCAACCTGCTCATCTTTGTAACGCCGACGATCATCAAGCAAGGCTACGGCACCGGGTTGGAAGACCAGGTCACCGGCATCCATCACAGCGGCGAAGAATATGCCGACCCGAACGGCTGGCGGAACAATGCCCGCGGCGCCCATCGCCTCGTGCCCACCTCCGAACGCCAGCTCGCGGCCGATTACCCGAAGCCGGGCGTGCCGCCCGCGCCGAAGAAGGCCGGCTGGTTCCACTCCAAGCCCAAGGCCGCCCCGCTCCCCGAGCAGTAACCATTTACGGCGGACCGGGCCGCCTCAAGGGGGAAACCTCCCCGGCGATTTCACTAGAATCTCCACAGCGCCGACCGGAAACGGTCGGCGTTCTGGTTTTTTATCGAGCAAGATTCGCATTCCACGCTTATATCAACGAGCCATTCCGCCATGACCCGGTCGTTCGCCGTCCTTTTCATCACCAGCACCGCTTTCCTCGGAGCCCTCCCGGTCGTTGCCCAGACACCGGCTCCCAACCCGCGATCGACCGCCTCTTCCACCGCCGAAAAAGCGAAGGCGCATGCTACGGAGAAGCTGCTCCAGCCCCGCACGCCAGTGGCCGGCCAGCCCTTCGACGACCGCGAGATCGAACTCTACTTCGAGGTGGAAAGCCGCAAGCTCTACACTGCCAAGCGCGTCACTCCCCTGCATTTCGAACGCCGCATCTGCGGACTGCAACTCCCCAATGCACCCACCGAAAAGCTCGCGGGCCCAGCCATCGCCGCACGCGCCGAGGCCGCCACGCTCGTGCTCGGGGAGTTCTCCCGCGAATCGAAGAAGAAGAGCGACGTCACTTTCAACGTGGCCGGCGGTGGTTTCGTGATCGCACCCGGCGGCGTCTGCCTCACCAGTCTGCATGTAGCCTTGGACAAGACGGCCCGCGGCTTCTGCGCGCTGACACGGGATGGCCGTGTCTTTCCGGTTCGGGAAGTGCTCGCCTACGAGCCGATCAATGATCTTGCCATCCTGCAACTTGATCTGCCTGAGGGCGTCGATCTTCCCGCCCTGCCCCTCGCTCACGAGTCCGCGCCCACCGGTTCGCCCGTCTTCGTGATGAGCCACCCTGACAACCGTTTCTTCCTGCTCTCGACGGGCTATGTCGCGCGACACACGCTCTGGCGTAAAGAAGCCGGTGTGGAGGCATTCATGGCGATCACCGCCGATTTCGCCAAGGGCTCCAGCGGCTGCCCGGTGCTCGACGAGCATGGCACGGTGATCGGCATCGTGAACAATACCGAGTCCATCTATTACGACGACGATGGCCACCGCAAGCAACTCGACCTGCAGATGGTGGTGAAAAATGCCACGCCTTCCTGGGCTGTCCTGCCCATGATTGAGGGTGTCGCCAAGACCGCATCGGGCTCGCCAACCACCGCTCCCGCGCCGTAAAAGCGGGGGTGATGAATCGCCTCCCTTCACTCCTCGTTTTCCTCGGCTGCATCGCCTTTGCGGCCGCTGCTCCCGCCGCCAATCCCTTCCTCGCGGCCGCGGATGACAAACCGGTGTCCGCCAAGTTCAAGGGCACCGAATGGAACGACGATATCGGGCCCAAGGATCTTCCGCTCAGCGCGCGGGTCGTCACCACGCGCATCGCGCAGGCGCCGTGGGGATCAATCTTCAAGATCAGCTTCGAGGACATCGCCTCGCACGCCGACCCCAAGCGCGAAATCGGTCCGGTCTATTTCATCGCCACCGATAACGAGATCGTGTTGCTGAACGAAGAGAAGCCCGAAGCCGCTGCCCAGAAGCTCGCCGCGGAAGCAAAAGCGCCCGCGTTCGAGTCGGACTATGTGCGGGGCATCAACAAAGGCACCCGCAAGAGCGCGGAAGGCCTGACGGAAACCAACATCGTCGTGAAAGGCGAGCGCTGCACTTATCAGTGGTCCCATAACTCCGGCCACTTCACGAATATCGTCTGGCAAAAGGGGGTGGGCCTCGTGGAATACGCCCAAGGCCGCGGCGCCCGGGCCGACGGGTACCGACTGAAGCGTGAACCCGCGAAGGGCAAAGGCTAAGTCGGATGGCGACGAGCCGGGATTCCCTCGAAAATCACCCATCGCCCGCGAAGGCCCGCCAGCACTGATTTCCCCATTGACACCACAGAAACACCCCGCTGTTATGCGACGCGCTTCGCCCCCAAAGCGCGGTGTCTTTTTCCCCATTTCATGCCCTCAACGAAAATCAACGTCGCCATTGTCGGGCTCGGCTTTGGCGCGGAGTTTATCCCGATTTATCAGCGGCACCCCAACGCCAATATGTACGCGATCTGCCAGCGTACGCCGGAGAAGCTGAATGCGGTGGGCGACACCTACGGGATCGAGAAGCGTTACACCAAATTTGAGGACCTGCTGAAGGACCCCGCGGTCGATCTCGTCCACATCAATTCGCCCATCCCGGATCACGGCTGGCAATCCATCGCCGCGCTCAAGGCCGGCAAGCACGTGAGTTGCACGGTGCCCATGGCCACCAACCTCGCCGAGTGCAAACAGCTCGTCGACCTCGTGAAAAAGACCGGCCTCCATTACATGATGGCCGAGACCGTCGTCTACGCCCGCGAGTATCTCTTCATGAAAGAGCTGCTCGACACCGGCAAGCTCGGCAAGCTCCAGTTCGTCCAGGCCTCGCATCAGCAGGACATGGATGGCTGGCCGAACTACTGGCCCGGCCTCCCCCCGATGTGGTACGCCACCCACTGCGTCGGCCCCGTCTCCGGCCTCGTCGGCGCGCCCGCGGAATACGTCAGTTGCTTCGGCTCCGGCACCGTCCGCAAGGAACTCATCAAACACTACGGCAGCTCTTTCGCCGTCGAGACCGCACACATCAAGTATGCCGGCAGCGACGTCAGCGCGCGCATCATCCGCAGCCTCTTCGACACCGCGCGGCAGTATCGCGAGTCGATCGACGTCTACGGCAGCAAGGCGAGCGTCGAGTGGCCGCTCATCGAGCACGAGCCGCTCGTGCTGCATACCGCCAAGCTTGCCGAGCCGAAGATCCCCAAGCTCATCAAGACCCCCGATTTCGCCAAACGCCTGCCCAAGCCCATCCAGGCCTACACCACCGGCGGCGTCTATGGCGGCAAAGGCACCGGCAAAAAGTCGCACCGCAGCTTCGTGCAAGGCGCCGGCCATGGCGGCAGCCACCCGCACCTCGTCCACGAAATGATCGACGCTCTCGTCAGCAACCGCGATCCTTTCCCGAATGCGAAGCAGTCCGCCAACTGGACCGGCGTCGGCCTCTGCGCCCACGAATCCGCCCTCGCCGGCGGCAAGATCGTGAAGCTGCCCACCTGGTCACTCTAATCCCCTCACCCCACCCTCACCCCCAACCGACCCATCATCCATTATGTCCGCAAAAACTGAAGGCATCGCACCCAACGCCAGCCGGCTCCTCTGGGCTGGATTTCTCGCCATCCTCGCCGCCGGCGTCGGCTTCGCCATCCGCGGCGGCATCTTCGCCAACTGGGGCAAAGATTACGGCTTTACCGGCGCACAACTCGGGGCCATCGGCGGTGCCGGTTTCTCCGGTTTCTGCTTCGGCATCATCCTCGGTGGATTGGTCGTGGATAAGATCGGCTACGGCAAACTCGTCGCGGTCGCCTTCCTCGCACACATCCTTTCCGCCTTTGTCACTTTCGCCGCCAGCACTCCGGCAAATGCCTACAATTACCTCTGGTGGGGCATGTTCATTTTTGCCTACGCCAACGGCACGCTCGAAGCCGTGGCCAATCCGCTGGTCGCTACGCTCTACCCGAAAAACCGCACCCACTACCTGAATATCCTCCACGCCAGTTGGCCCGCAGGTATGGTCCTCGGCGCGGCCGCTGGGTGGTTTTTCGGCGATGGCATGCACTGGGGGTGGAAGGCCCAGCTCGCCCTTTACCTCGTGCCAACCGCCATCTACGCGATCCTCTTCTTCGGCCAGAGCTTCCCGAAATCCGAAGCCGCCGCGAAAGGCTCGAGCTTCGTGGAAATGTTCAAGGACGTGGGCATTCTCGGCTCCGCCGTCGCCTGCTTCTTGCTCGCGAAGTTTTTCGCCAGTCTCCCGTTCATCATGGCCACAGGGCACGGGGATCTCATCGGCAATAGCATCGGCAGCCTCCTCATGCTCGTCGCCGTGGTCGTCAGCCGCTTCTCGATCGGTTCGGTTCTGCTGCTCGTCCTTTTCATCACCCATGCGCTGGTCGGCGCAGTCGAACTCGGAACCGACGGCTGGATCCAGAACATCACCGGCAATCTCTTCACTCCGGAACAGGGCAAGCAGCTCTTCATCTGGACCTCGGCAATCATGTTCAGCTTGCGTTTCTGCGCGCACTTCATCGAGCGCACCCTCAAGATCTCGCCCGTCGGGCTGCTCTGCATCTGCGCCACCATCGCCTGCATCGGTCTGCGCCTCACCAGTGGCATCACCACCATGACCATGGCCTTCGCCGCCCTCGCCGTCTACGCCATCGGCAAGACCTTCTTCTGGCCCACCATGCTCGCCGTCGTCGGTGATCGCTTCCCGCAGACGGGCGCGGTGGCCATGTCCATCATGGGCGGCATCGGCATGCTTTCCGCCGGTCTCGTCGGCGGCCCTGGCCTCGGTTACCTGAATGACCGCTTCGCCGGTGAGGAATTGAAGGCCAAAGACGCTGCCCTCTTCGAGGAATACAAGGCCCCGGCGCCTTCCAAGTTCCTGAACATCGAGTCCACCGCCGCGTATGGATTGGACGGCAAGAAACTCGGCGAAGCCAAAGACGCCAAGGAAAAGACCCCGGCGCAACAAACCGTGGTTACCGCCGACCAGACTGGCAATCGCCACACGCTGATGTCGGATTCCTACATCCCAGCCACCATGGCGGTCATCTACCTGTTGCTCTTCCTCTATTTCAAGACCATCGGCGGTTACAAGCCGATCCATATGGCCGAGGACTTTACCGGTGGAACCACCGGCCCGATGGAAGCTTAAGGTTGCCGCGGCATCATCGCTGCTTAAGAGAAGGGACCGGTTCGCCGGTCCCTTTTTCTTTTTGCATGCGCCCAAGCCCGCCTATCTTAACCACCACCCCGGTGTCCGAAGACCCCTCTAGCTGGCAGAACCCCGATTTCGTCGCAAAATTTCTGGAGAATGTGCGCGGCGCGATCCCGCTCACCATCGAGCAGATCGAAGTCATGCTCCAGCTCATCACCGTCGCCCGCGGCGAGCGTATCGGCACTTTTCTCGATCTCGGTTGCGGTGAAGGCGTGCTCGCCGACGCCATCCTCGCGGAACACCCGGAAGCGCACGGCGTGCTGGTCGATTTCTCCGAGCCGATGCTCGAGGGCGCCCGCCAGCACCTGAAGGCCCACAGTCACCGTCTCGAATTCCTCGAGGCCGATTTTGCGCAACCCGCCTGGGTGCGCCGCGTGGCTCCGCACGCCCCGCTCGACGTCGTTGTCTCCGGCTTTGCCATCCATCATTTGCCCGATGCCCGCAAGCAGGCGCTCTACCGCGAAATCTTCGACCTGCTCACCCCCGAAGGCATCTTCATCAATATCGAGCACGTCGCTTCCGCCATCCGCTGGACCGAATCGAAACTCGACGACTACATGATCGACGCGATCTTCGGCAAAGAGCTCAAGTCGTCGCCCCGGAAAAGCCGCGCCGCCGTGGCCCGCGACTACTACGCCCGCGCCGACCAGGATGCGAACATCCTCGCCCCGCTCGAAGTCCAGTGCGACTGGCTGCGCGACATCGGTTTTGAAAACGTGGATTGCTTCTTGAAGATGGCGGAACTGGCGGTGTTCGGCGGACAGCGGCCAGCGGAGTAGTAAAGTGCTCAGTTCTTAGTGCTCAGTAGTCGTGCGCGTTCGCAGCGATTTTCAAACTGAGGTGCGCGAGATTTCTGGACCACAAAATAAGGAAATCAGCGATGATGGAA
>NZ_JBDUCX010000201.1:0-12722 GCF_040003245.1 Chthoniobacter sp. | reverse complement strand
GGTTCGAACCTGTGACCCCTACCGTGTCAAGGTAGTGCTCTACCACTGAGCTAAGCGCGCATGGGCGAATCGAGGCGGGGAAAGTAGGCGCGGCGTTCGGGCGTGGCAAGCAGACTTTTTTCGCCAGCGAGAAGGGTAAAAATCGTCCCTCGGCCATGCAGGCGGCACGAGATGTCCGATTGTAAAGGCGTGCCGGAGACCTTCTGGCTTCCGGGACGCGATTATGAACATCTTCGACTCACCTCATTTCGCCATTGCTGCTGGAGTTGGCTGCCGGAATACTCCGCTTCCCTCGAACATGAAAACAAGAAAGTCCTTATTGTCGCTGTTGCGTATCGGATTGGGCACGTGGCTTTGGGCCGTCGGTTCGGCGAGTTTCGCCGACGAGGGCATGTGGCTTTACAGCGATGCGCCGCGCGCCCTGCTCAAGGAGCGCTATGGCTTCGAGGTCACACCCGAGTGGCTGGAGCATTTGCAGAAGTCTTCGGTGCGCTTCAATAGCGGCGGCTCCGGTTCGTTCATCTCGGCGGATGGACTGATTCTTTCGAATCACCATGTGGGAGCGGACACCCTGCAAAAGGTCAGCAACAAGGAGCATGATTATTTGAAGAATGGCTTTCAGGCGAAGTCGCTGGCCGAGGAAATCAAGGCGCCCGATCTCGAGTTGAACGTGCTGATGAGCATCGAGGACGTGACCGCACGGGTGAACGCGGCCGTGCCACCCGGGGCGTCCGATGAAGACTCGTTCAAAGCGCGCCGGGCGGTGATGGCCGCCATCGAGAAGGAATCGAAGGACAAAACGGGCGAGCGCAGTGACGTGGTCACGCTCTACCAGGGCGGGCGCTATCACCTCTACCGTTTCAAACGCTACACGGATGTGCGCGTGGTCTTCGCCCCCGAGCAACAGATCGCTTTTTACGGCGGCGATCCGGACAATTTCGAGTATCCGCGCTTCGACCTGGATGTGTGTTTTTTTCGCGCCTACGAGAACGGCCAGCCGGCGAAGATCGAACATTACCTAAAGTGGAGCCAGAGCGGGACGAAGGATGGCGATTTGATCTTTGTCTCGGGTCATCCGGGCCGTACGAGCCGGCTCTTCACGATGGCGGAACTGGAGTATGTCCGGGACATCCAGATGCCGAGGACGCTGCAGCGACTCTTCCGCGCAGAGGTGAACCTGCTCTCCTACAGCGAGCGCAGCCAGGAGAACGCGCGGCGGGCCAAGGAGGATCTCTTCGGCGTCCAGAACAGCCGCAAGGCGCGCAAGGGAGGATTGGCCGGCCTGCTCGATCCGGAGCTATTCGAAAAGAAGGCCGCGGCAGAAAAGGCATTGCGCAAAAAAATGGCCGCGCGCGAAGACCTTCGCGATACCCTGGCGGCCTACGACCGCATCGCCGCCGCGCAAAAAACAATCGCCGCAAACGCCCGTGCTTACAACATGCTCGAAGGCGGCGGCGGATTTCAGTCCGAGCTTTTCGGCATCGCCCGGACCCTGCTCCGCGCCGGTGAGGAGCGGCCCAAACCGAACGGCGAACGACTGCGCGAATTCAACGAGGCGGGTCGTGAGTCGCTCGAACTGGCCCTCTTTTCCGACAAGCCGATTTACGACGACCTGGAGGAACTCCTGCTCACCGATTCGCTGACCTACCTGGCCGAGGAGATGGGCGCGTCGTCGCCGCTCGTGCAAAAAGTGCTCGCCGGCAAATCGCCGGCGGCGCGGGCCGTGGAACTGGTGAAGGGCACGACGGTGCGTGACCTGGCCTTCCGCAAAAAGCTCTACGCAGGCGGCCAGGCGGCCGTGGACGCAACCAGTGATCCGATGATCGCACTCGCGCGGTCCGTGGACGGGGAAGCGCGAGCCGTGCGCAAAGTGATGGAGGCCCAGGGCGAGGCCAAGCAACAGGCGCATGCGAAGATCGGCCAGGCCCGCTTCGCGCTCGAAGGCACGGGCAGCTACCCGGATGCGACCTTCACCCTGCGCCTGGCCTTCGGCACAGTGAAAGGCTACGAGGAAGCCGGGCAGCAAATTCCGGCGCACACGACCTTCGCTGGTCTCTACGGGCGCGCCCGGGAGCACGACGACCGCCCGCCATTCGATCTGCCGGGGATTTGGACCGATGCCAAAGCAAAGATCGATCTCGCGACGCCGTTCAACTTCGTCTCCACCGCGGATATCATCGGCGGAAATTCCGGAAGCCCGGTGGTGGATCGGAAGGGCGAGTTCGTCGGGATCATTTTCGACGGCAACATCCAGTCGCTGGTGCTCGATTTCGCCTACACCGATACGCAGGCGCGCGCGGTCTCGGTGGATGCGCGGGGCATTGTGGAGGCGCTGAAAAAAGTCTATGGCGCGACGGGGCTGGTGAAGGAACTGGAAACGGGGAAACGCGGCGAATAAGTCCGTCCCGGCATGGCCATGAGCACGAAATCCGACAAATCGGCGGGTGAGTTCGAGCCCTACATTCCCGCGTCCTCGGACCTTCCGGAGTTGCGCGCGCTGCCGATCCTCATCGGCACCGTGCTCGGCATGATCTTCGGCGCCTCGTCGCTCTACCTGGTGCTCAAGGTAGGGCTGACGGTGAGCGCGTCCATTCCCGTCGCGGTCATCTCGATCGCGCTCTTCCGGGTGCTGTCGAAGTTTGGGCTGCGGGATGCCACCATCCTGGAAAATAACATCGTGCAGACGGCGGGCTCGGCGGGAGAGTCCATCGCGTTTGGCGTGGGGGTGACGATGCCGGCGATTTTGATCCTGGGCTTCGATCTCGAAGTAACGCGGGTGATTCTGGTGTCGGTGCTCGGCGCGTTGCTCGGCATCCTGATGATGATTCCGCTGCGCCGCGCGCTGATCGTGCAGCAACACGGCACGCTGAAATATCCCGAGGGCACGGCGTGCGCCGAGGTCCTGAAGGCGGGCGCCTCGCACGAATCGCAGATCGCCGCCGCGCGCGGGGCAAAAGTGGACTCGCTGGCGGAGACGGCGACCATCGGAGCCAAAACCATCTTCACCGGCTTCGGTCTGGGGATCATTTACAACGTGGCGATGAAGGCCCTTTACCTCTGGAAAGATACGCCGGGAAAGGTCTTCGACGTACCGCTCAAAGGCGGCTCGCTCGCTTGCGAAATCACGCCCGAGTTGCTCGGCGTCGGCTACGTCATCGGCCCGCGCATTGCGGCGGTGATGGCGGCGGGCGGCGTGCTTTCCTACCTGGTGCTCATTCCCTTGATCCAGTTTTTTGGTGAAGGGCTCGCCGGCCCGCTCGCCCCCGGCACCGCACTGATCAAGGACATGAGCCCGAACCAGATTCGCGGCGCCTATATCCTCTACATCGGCGCGGGCGCAGTCGCCGCAGGTGGCATCATCAGCCTGGTGCGTTCCCTGCCACTCATCTGGCGCGGCATCCGCGACGGTTTGCGAGATTTTCGCGGGAAGGGGAAGGGTGGCGAGGTGGTGCCGCGTACCGATCGCGACCTCCCGTTGAAGCTGGTCTTCATCGGCATTGCGGCCCTGGTCGTCGCGATCCTCTTCACGCCCAGCCTGCACATGAACATCGCCGGCGCGGTGCTGATAGTGCTCTGCGGCTTCCTGTTCGTCACCGTGTCCTCACGGCTCACGGGCGAAATCGGCTCCAGCTCGAATCCCATCTCGGGCATGACTATCGCCACGCTGCTGCTCACCTGCCTGGCATTCCTCGCGCTCGGCTGGACAGATCGCGTCTTTTACATCACGGCGCTGTCCGTGGGCGGCATCGTTTGCATCGCCTCGTCGAACGGCGGCACGACGTCGCAGGATTTGAAGACCGGTTTCCTGATCGGCTCCACGCCGAGCCACCAGCAGATCGCGATCCTCATCGGCGCGCTGGCCTCGGCGCTCGTGCTGGGGCCGATTTTGCTCAAACTGAACGACGTGGGAAAAGTGTATGTCCCCGTGACCAGCGAAATCCGGGCCGACGTTTCGCAGTTGAGCGCGAAGACGAAGCTCACCGGCCCGCAGGGAAAGCAGGACGGCAACAGCTATTTCGTCTGGCATCAGGAAGACGAAGCGGGTGGCGCGGCCCGGCAATATCTGGTGGATGATACCGGCAAGGCTGTCTATTTCGTGGATCCAGGTATCAACGGGACTGTCACCAAGCGTCCTGACGGCAGCGAAGTGAAGAAGTTCGATGCGCCCAAGGCCACGCTCGTCTCCTACATCATCAAGGGCATTCTGAGCCACAAGCTGCCTTGGGCGCTGGTGCTCTTCGGTGTGATGATCTCTATCGTCCTGGAGTTGTGCGCCATCCCGTCGCTGGCCTTCGCCGTCGGAGTTTATCTGCCACTGGCCACATCGATGCCGGTCTTCATCGGCGGCGCAGTCCGCTGGTGGGTGGACGCGAAGCGCCGCCGTCACGCTGACAACGCACACCTGACGGAGGAGGAACACGTCGCGGAAGGCGACAAGAGCCCCGGCGTGCTCATGGCCTCCGGCTATATCGCCGGCGGAGCCATTGCCGGCATCGCCATTGCCTTCATGGCGGGAGTGTTTAGCGAAGTCTACGACAAGCTGGAAAAATGGGCGGCGGCGAACAATCCCTTTTATACCCGGCTAACGCCCTCGCAAATCTCACCCGACCTGCTGGCCTTGATTCCCTTCGCCGCGATGATCGCGGTTCTTTATCTCGCCGGAAGTGGGAAGATTCTGGCTGGTCGGAAAGGTCTGTGACACGGCAGTTTGCTGCGAAATTGTAGGACAGGCGCTCCGCCTGCCACGGCAACTACGCATGCAAGCGGCATAGGATATGCGAATGTATAGATGTGCCGGAGGCCGCCTGGCTACCGGGACGCGATCATGAACATCTACGTCTCACCGCATGACGCGGCGGTCGCCGCGGAACGCCAGTGTCCGCACTGCCACGGATCCGGACGGCGGCTGGACTTCATGGTGTCGGGCATGTGGGCGATCGCGCCTTGCACCTGCCCGCTGGGGGAAAGTGAGACGACGATCTGTGAGATCGGCAATCCCCACGTCCGCAGCACTCACGACCCTTCGCAGCATCGCCGACCTTCGAACATTCTCGGCCGACCCAAGACCACCTCCGCCTACTGGAGCCGCGTGCGGCCGCAGGAGGAAGTGCTCAAGTCCCTGCACTATTGACCAAGGGTGACGCCACCCTGTCCGGTGTGCCCAGCGAGAGCGACCGGCTTGTCTTCAAATGAAAATGAGATTCCTCAGCGCCAGAGAGGGCGCCGCGCATCGCGGCTAGGCGCCGTCGTTACCGATGGAATTCTGCGGGCAGATGGCGGAGGCGTTCTCGGCGGCGGCCAATTCGTCCTCCCCTTCGGGCTGCTTGAAGAAATAGACGTAGGTCTCGTCGTCGTTGTACTTCAGCAACTGCGGCGCTTCGTCGAGACACACGCGGCAGGGTGTGCAAGTATCGTCCACGTACCATGGGCCCGGAACATTCTCCGGAAGTTTGTGTGTATTGTCGGCCATGGGGCCGTAGGGCTAGCCGGTTTTGGCGCCGAGGGCAATGCGATTGTGGAGCGGGGCAGATGTTTATGGATTTTTCCTACAGAGGAGCTACAAAGGCAATGCCGACCGAGAAGGTGAGCGTCCCGCTCCGTTGGTCACCCCGCAAAGGACATTGAAAACACCCGATAGCAAGATCACCCAGAATCTCCGGCGCCTCATGCGCGAGATCCACGAGCCGGCCAGCCTCTTTTCCGGCATGACCATCCAGCAATCGCTGGCCCCGGAAAACATCATCATCTTCAAGCGCACCGACACAACGCTGCTCAAGCCCGAGGGCGTCAGCGTCAATTTTCACCATCGCTTTGAGCTGGTAACGGTGCTCGACACGGCGGCGCCGGCGCGGATCGACCGCACGACCTACGACCTGCATCCCGGCGAGTGCGCGCTCATCTTCCCGAATCAGTTCCATCACTTCATGGACGTGTCGCGCACGCGGCTCGACTGGCTTTTCATCACCTTTGAGCTGAAGAACCACGACGCCATCCGCGCGCTGCACAATGCCCCGCGGGTGCTCGATCCCGCCGGCCTCCAGCTCCTCTCCGATCTCGTCCAGGAATTCGTGCACCCGAAAACGGCGACGCGCGATACGCTGGAAATCTCCTACACGCTCTCGCGCCTGCTGCTGCACCTGCTCTCCTGCGCTTCCTTGCCGACCGACCGGAAGGACATCCATTCCAGTGACGACGTGCGCGACGTCATTCTCGAGAGCATCAACAAATACGTCCGCGCCAATCTCGGCCGCGCCGTGACGATCGCGGATATTGCCGAGGAGCTGGGCTACAGCGTGAGCCATCTGCGCGCCGTCTTCCGCGATCGACTGGGCGTGAGCCTCGGCAAATACATGCGCGAATCGCGCCTCTCGGAGGCCGCGCAGTTGTTGCAATCCTCCACCTTCAATGTTTCCGACATCGGCGAGCGCTGCGGCTTCGAGTCGCTCTACGCCTTCTCACGCGCCTTCCGCAAGGCCTACGGCATTCCGCCCCGCACCTACCGCCAGCTCGTGCAGGAAGGTGGACCGCTGCCGGTCTCGGGGAAGAAAGACTGACCTCGCGCGCCCCGGCGCGCCGTCTGTCATAAATGAATAGTTATCTTGCGAGTTAGTCATTTTCGCTGACAACTATCGCCCCTCATTTTCCCCATGAAAGCCCTCGTCAAAGCGAAATCCGAACCCGGCCTCTGGCTGCAAGATGTCCCCGACCCTAAGTGCGGTATCAACGATGTCCTCATTCGCGTCGACCGCACCGGTATCTGCGGCACGGACCTACATATTTACAAATGGGACGCGTGGGCGCAGAAGACGATCCCGGTGCCGATGGTCGTGGGGCACGAGTTTGTCGGTGAGGTGGTTTATGTCGGCGAGAATGTGAACGACTTCTTCCCCGGCGAAGTCGTCAGCGGCGAAGGTCATGTGGTCTGCGGGCGCTGCCGCAATTGTCTCGCCGGCCGGCGGCATCTTTGTGCGCATACCGTGGGCGTGGGCGTGAATCGCCCCGGCGCGTTTGCCGAGTATCTCGCGCTGCCGATGACGAACGTGTGGCATCACCGCCCGGGCATCGATCTCGATGTCGCGAGTATTTTCGATCCGCTGGGCAATGCGGTGCATACCGCACTGAGCTTCGACGTGCTCGGCGAGGATGTGCTCATCACCGGCGCCGGCCCCATCGGCCTCATGGCCGCCGCAGTGGTGCGCCACGCGGGCGCACGCTATGTCGTCATCACCGATGTGAACGAACATCGCCTCGAGCTCGCCCGCAAGATGGGCGCCGACGTGGCGCTCAATGTCACGCAGGGCTCGCTCGCCGACGTGCAGAAACAGCTCGGCATGACCGAGGGCTTCGATGTGGGGCTCGAGATGAGCGGCAATCCCGCGGCCTTCCGCTCGATGATCGACGCCATGGCCCACGGCGGCAAGATCGCCATGCTCGGCATCCCGAGCGAAGACATCGCCATCGACTGGAACGAGGTCGTCTTCAACATGCTCACCATCAAAGGCATCTACGGTCGCGAGATGTACGAGACGTGGTACAAGATGAGCGTGATGCTCCAGAGCGGGCTCGATATTACCCCGGTCATCACGCACCGCTTTGGCGCGGATGAATTTGAGAAGGGCTTCGCCGCGATGAAATCGGGTGAGAGCGGCAAGGTCATCCTCGACTGGAAAGTCTTCCGCTAGTCTAACCGCATCCGCTTCCGCCCCCCGGCCATATGATCAAGCTGCACAGCGTCCTCACGCTTCTCTGCTGCACCGCGTCGGCGTTTGCCGAGCTCCGCGTGCCGGCTTCCACCGCCTATCTCGATCCCGACCCCAATGGTGCCAAGGTCAACAAGGAAGGGATCAGTGGCTGGACGAATCCGCAGATCACCGTCTCGTGGTTTGGCGAGATCAAGAACGCTGGCATGCTCGACGCCTCGCTCGTTCTACGCTTACCCCAAGGCGCGGACAGCCACTTGCGGCTCACGGTCGCCGGGCAGAAGCACGACGCGCAGGCTGCCGGCAAGGGTCAGCCGATCACCGTGAAGTTCGGCACATTCAATATCGCGAAAGCGGGCTATGTGCAGTTCCAGCTCACCTCACTCAATCCGAAGGACCGGCCCGCCGGCGACCTCGAGGCGCTCGTGCTCGACGGCACCGCCGCCCAAGGCGCGCACTTCAATCTCGATCCGCGTCGCAATGCCGCCAGCGTCCATCTGCAATACGCGACGCCGGCCAACGCGGAGATCGCGCTCTTCTACAACGAAGTGACCGCGGTCGAGGATCCCGTGACCACCTACTTCATGGCTTGCGGTTTCGCGCGCGGATATTTCGGCATGCAGGTCAACTCGGCCACGGAGCGCCGCATCATTTTTTCCGTGTGGGACAGCGGCACCGGGCAAACGGCCAAGACGCGCACCGACGTCTCGGATGAAAACCGCGTCAAGCTGCTCACCAAGGGCGACGGCGTGATCGCGAGCGATTTCGGCAACGAAGGCACCGGCGGCCACTCCCATCTCGTTTACAATTGGAGGACCGGGCAGCCGCAGAAGTTCGCCGTCACCGCGAAGGCCGAGGGCGACCACACCGACTACGCGGGCTACTGGTTTCATCCCGAGAAGAAGGCGTGGCAATTGATCGCCAGCTTCCGCGCGCCGCACGACGGCAAATGGCTGCGCGGGCTGTATTCATTCAGCGAAAACTTCAACGGCTCCAACGGCCACCTCCAGCGCAAGGCACTCTATGGCCCGCAATGGCTCCGCACCGCCGACGGCAAATGGCAGGAGATCACCGAGGCGACCTTCAGCCACGATGGCACCGGCAAGGAAAACCGGATCGACCGCTACATGGGCGTCGAGCGCGGACTATTCTTTCTCTCCCATGGCGGCTTCCTTCCCGGCTACACGAAGTACGGCGACAAATTCACCCGCCCTGCCACCGGCCATCCGCCCGATGTCCAATTGCCGGCGCCCACGACAAAATGAGGATCATGAATAAAACCTGGCTGCACATCGCCGGTCTCCTGCTGCTCGGTGTCCTTTCGCTGCGCGCTGCCCAGCCGGAATTTTCCGACGTCTTCACCTCAGGCGCGGAAGGCTTCCCGTCGATCCGCATCCCCTCTGTCGCAGTCACCAAGCAGGGCAGCGTGCTCGCCTTCGCGGAAGGCCGGGTGCGCGGCGCGGACCAGGCGGAAAACAAGATCATCGCCAAGCGAAGCACCGATGGCGGGCGCACCTGGAGTCCCCTCGTCGTCATTCATGATGACGGCGCAAACTCGCTGAACAATCCCACCTCGGTCGTCGACCAGGAAACCGGGCGGGTCTTCCTGATTTACCAGCGCGTCCCGTCCCACTTGAAGGAAGCGAGCAAGGAAATCGCGACGGGACTCGAGGGGCCCGATATCTATCGCAACTTCCTCGTGTGGTCGGATGACGACGGCGTGACGTGGACCAAACCGCTCGACGTCACCGCCACCACCAAGCGTCCCGAGCGCGCGACCACCATCGCCAGCGGTCCGGGCAGCGGCATCCAGCTCACCCAAGGAGTGCACAAAGGCCGACTGATTTTTCCCTTCAATGAAGGCCCATTCTGGAAGTGGCAGAATTTCGCCGTCTTCAGCGACGATCACGGCAAGACCTGGCAATACGGCAGCGACGTGCCCGGCGCGTTGGTGCCGGATGCCAAGCTGGGGGAGAAGAGCCAGATCAACGAAGTGCAGATGATGGAGATGAGCGACGGCTCGGTGCGGCTCGACAGCCGGCAATTTGCCGGCGCAAAAGTGCGCAAGACGGCGACCAGCCGCGACGGCAGCGCCACCTGGTCGCTGGTCGCCGATTTGCCAGACCTCCGCGACCCGAGTTGCATGGCCGGCGCGCTCCGCTACTCGCTCGACGATGGCACCGAGAACGGCAAGCTGCTGCACACCGGTCCCGACAGCACGAAACGCGACCACGGCACGGTGTATCTCAGCGTGGATGATGGCGCAACGTGGCCCATCAAGCGCGAGCTCTGGCCGGGCGGCTTCGCCTACAGCGTGCCCACGCGCCTCGCCGACGGCACGGTCGGCTGCCTCTTCGAGGCGGACAATTATAAGCGTATCGTCTTCGCCCGCTTCCCCATCGAATGGGTGATTCAGGGCACGAATTTCGCCACGCTGCCGCAGGCGCGCCACGAGGACTGGGGTAAGTTTGGCTGGTGGATGGCGCGGCACGAGGAAAAGCTAGCGGAGATCAAGCAGCACCCGGTCGACGTCGTTTTTCTTGGCGACTCCATCACGCACAATTGGGAGAAAAAAGGCGCCGAGGTTTGGCAAAGCCATTTTGCAGCGCGCCGCGCCCTGAATCTGGGTTTCGGCGGCGACGGCACGCAGCACGTGCTCTGGCGGCTCGACCACGGGGAATTCGACGGGATTCAACCCAAGGTGGTGGTGCTGCTCATCGGCACGAACAACGCCCGCCACAGCACCTGCACTCCGCAGGAAATCGCCGACGGTGTCCGCGCGATTATCGACCGTATCGCCGCGAAATCGCCGCAAACGAAAGTGTTGCTGCAAGCCATCTTCCCGCGTGATGCCGGCCCCGACGACCCGTGGCGTCAGCGCTGCGAGCAGGTCAACGCCTTGCTGCCCGCGCTGGCGGATGGCTCGCGCGTTCACTTCATCAACATCAACGCGAAGCTCATGAATGCCGACGGTTCACTGAGCAAGACGATCATGCCCGACCTCTTGCATCCCAGTGCCGCAGGCTATGAGATTTGGGCCGCGGCACTCGACGCGCAGCTCGACGAACTCCTGAAATGAATCGCTACACTTCATTCCAACAGCACCTCGGCCAGCAGCTCGAAGACATCCGCGCGGCCGGGCTTTACAAATACGAGCGCATCATCACCACGCCGCAGGACGCGCACATCCGCGTGGCGCAAGGCAACGGCGCCGGCGAGCGCGAGGTGCTGAACCTCTGCGCGAACAATTACCTCGGCCTCGCCGAAAATCCGGAAGTCGTGGCCGCGGCGCACGCGGCGCTGGACCGCTGGGGCTACGGACTTTCGTCGGTCCGCTTCATCTGCGGCACGCAGCAATTGCACAAGCAACTGGAAGCGAAGCTCAGCGAGTTCCTCGGCACCGAGGATACGATCCTCTATTCATCCTGCTTCGATGCCAATGGCGGGCTCTTCGAGACTCTTCTCGGCCCGGAAGACGCGATCATTTCCGACGAATTGAACCACGCGTCGATCATCGATGGTGTGCGGCTCTGCAAGGCACAGCGTTACCGCTACAAAAACAACGATCTCGCCGATCTCGAAGCGAAGCTGCGCGAGGCCGCGGAAAAAGGCGTGCGCTTCAAGATGATCGCCACCGACGGCGTCTTCTCGATGGATGGCTACATCGCCAACCTGCGCGGCATCTGCGATCTCGCCGACCAATATGGCGCGCTCGTGATGGTCGACGACTCGCACGCCGTCGGCTTCATGGGCCGCACCGGTCGCGGGACGCACGAGCATTGCGAAGTGATGGGCCGCGTGGACATTCTCACCGGCACGCTCGGCAAGGCCCTCGGCGGCGCGAGCGGCGGCTACACCAGCGGGCGCAAAGAAATCATCGAGCTCCTCCGCCAGCGCTCGCGACCCTATCTCTTTTCCAACACGCTCGCGCCGAGCATCGCCGGCGCTTCGCTCCAGGTGCTTGAGCTACTCAGCGCCTCGACCACACTGCGCGACAAATTGGAGGCCAACACCCGCTTCTTCCGCGAAGCCATCAGCAGCGTCGGCTTCACGATTTTGCCCGGCACGCATCCCATCGTGCCCATCATGCTCGGGGACGCCCCGCTCGCGCAGCGCCTCGCCACGGCGATGCTGGCGCGCGGTGTGTACGTCGTCGGCTTTTTCTATCCCGTCGTCCCAGAGGGCAAGGCGCGCATCCGCACGCAAATCAGCGCCGCGCACTCGCGCGAGGATCTGGAAAAGGCCGTGCAGGCGTTTGCGGAGGCGAAGCGCGAGCTTGGGATATGAAACATTGAGCCCAGCATCGGTGATGCGCGCCTATGAATCTCTCCGTCCTTGAGTTCTTCACCATCGGCATCGGGCCGAGCAGTTCGCACACGGTGGGACCCATGCGCGCGGCCCGCCGTTTCGTCACCCGCTTGGGCGAAGCCGGTGTGCTGGAGAAGACAGCGCGCGTCGAGGGGCATCTTTACGGTTCACTGGCCCTGACCGGCCGCGGACACGGCACCGATCGCGCCATCCTCCTCGGCCTCGAGGGCGAGACGCCGGAAACGGTCAACGTCGACACCATGGGTGCGCGCCTGGACGCGATCCGTTTCCAGCGCCGATTGCGGCTCGGCGGCACGCAAGAGATCGCTTTCGACGATCGGGCCGACTTGATGTTTCACCGCACCGAAGCGCTGCCCGCGCATCCGAACGGCATGCGCTTCCTGGCCTTCGATGTGGCCAACGCCGAACTGCTGAGCCGCACGTATTACTCCATCGGCGGCGGTTTCGTGGTGAATGAAGGCGCGGCGCAACGCGATGAATTGAGTGCCGACCAGCGCGAACTCCCCTACCCTTTCCGCAGCGGCGACGATCTCTTGCGCCTGGCTCGCGAATCGGGATTAAGCATCAGCGAAATGACGCTGCGCAACGAAGCCGCGTGGCGCCCCGAGGCGGACACCCGCGCCGCGCTGCTGCGAGTCTGGCAGGCGATGCGCGAATGCGTGGAACGCGGCTGCCGCGGCAGCGGCGTGTTGC
>NZ_JBDUCX010000382.1:0-3790 GCF_040003245.1 Chthoniobacter sp. | reverse complement strand
GCAAGGGGGTTGAAGCCTTCGAGCTCCTGCGAGATGGAAGCCTGCTCGTCGTGGTTCCCTTTGACCACCGGGCAATCGAGATTGCGGACGATTTCCAGGCACTCGTGCGGGTTGGCATTATACCCCACGACGTCGCCCAGGCACACGTAGTGCGTCACCTCGTGCTTCTCGGCGTCGGCCATGACGGCCTTGAGCGCCTCGAGGTTGGCGTGAATGTCTCCAAATATAGCAAAACGCATGTCAGGGGTTGGCAGCCGGGGGAATATAAACTTTCTGGTCTGCAGGAACATTCAATTTTTCCTGCAAGATGCCGAGCCATTTCATCAGGGTCGGTAAACGTTCGTTTTCGCCGGTTTTATACAGTTTGAGAAGCCCTTCGTACGCCTCCCGTTCGTGGCCGGGGCATTGGGCGAGCTCGTAGAGGACAAATCGGTGGGTAAAAACGGGGGCATCGTGGAACTTGGCGGCTTTGGCAAAGACCTCCGCCGCTTTGCAGTGGTCCTGGAATTTCTCCCGGTAAAGGAAGCCGAGGTCCCCGTAAAGCGTGTAAACGTCGGGATTGTTGGCGATGCCGCGGATGAGATAGTCCTCGCCGAGCTTCCAATACTCGCGCTGCGCCTTTACCCGCAACGCTTCCCGCGGCTGTTTCGGGTCCTCCAGGGCCGCAATACTCGCGTTGAAGGCCATATGCCAGGAAGCCTGGCTCCAAAAGAGCAGGCAACGCGGCTGCAGGGCGGTCACAGCATCGAAATCGACCTTCATCGCGCCCCATTCCGTGCGTTCCCACAAAACGTGGGCATGAATCCACAGGAAATCGGCTACCAAAGCCCGAAAACCACTGAGCGCCGCGAGAAAACCCATCTGGCCGATCTTTTCGCGCAGGCTGAGATCCAGGTTGGCCCCGTGAAAATAGGCGGCCTTGTGTTCCTTTTCGAGAGCGGCTTCGTACGGCATCCTCACCGCCCCGAAGACGAGCAGCGCGAGAATGGCGATGACCATCCGCCGATTCATAGCTCCTTCCCGGAAAACACGAAGTAGCCGACGAGGAAATAGACGCCGATGTAAGTGACCCCGAGCCCCGCCGTCTTCACGAAGAGCAGCATCGGGATGGCGTTGCCGACCACGATGTCATCCACCAGGCTTAGCGAAGTGAGGTCGGGAATGATCAGCGCCACCAGGGCGAGGAAGACTTTGGTCAGGTGGGACGTCGTCGCGGAGTCGAGGTAGGCCTGCCGCGCGATCGGCTGGATATGGCCGATGAGATAAACGACCACCGACATGATGACCGTGAAAATCCACGACGAAGCGAAGGTCGAGAGCAGCAGGGTCAGCGCGGCGCACAGCGCGGACTTGAGATAAATGATGACGATGCCCGGGAGGAGGTTGCTGTTGAACGAGGCGGCGCGGATGGAGTTCAACTGATCCGGGAGCGCATTGTCGGGCACGTAACGCGCGGCATTGGCCAGGGCGTCCTGTTCGCGCGTGTAGAGCACCACCATGAAAACCGCGCTCATGAGCGAAATGGCGATGAAGAGCAACGCCAGCACGCCGATGAATTTGCCCAGCAGGTACTCGAAGCGCGGCACCGGCTTGGCCAGGATCGTATAGAGAGTGCGGTCCTCGATGTCCTTCGGCAGGAGCATGGCCGTGGCCAGCACCGCAAGGAGCCAGGTGAAGATCGACATCGCGCCGAGCGACACGTCCTTCAGCACCTGGAACTGCTCCTGAAAGGTGAACTTCGAGGTGAAGAACGAGCTGCCGATGATCAGCAGCGCGAAGAGCAGCATGAAGTAGAAGACTTTCAGCCGGACGAGCTCGAGGAGTGTGTTCGAGGCGATGGCGGAAACCCGGGACAGGGAAAAGGCCTTGTGCTTCGTAGCGGTAGGCGTGGCGGTCATGATGGCGGAGAGCTGGTCACGTCGAGGAAGTAGCGCTCGAGGGTCTTCTGCGGTTTGCGCTCCTCGACGAGGCGGGCGTTGGATTTGCCCAGCAGCGTGTGAATCTCGGCGAGCAATTGCGGCGTGGCGTTTTCGAGGATGAGCTCCGTCTGGTTCTGGATAGAGATCAGCTCTTCCAGCGTGCCTTCCCGGATGAGCACCCCGTGGTTGAGAATACCCACGTGGTCGCAGATTTCCTGTACCTGCTCCAGCAAATGCGAGCACAGCAACACGGTGATCCCGCGTTTCTTGAAATCGAGGATCAGGTCGCGAATCTCCCGCGACCCCGCCGGATCGACTCCCGCGGTGGGCTCATCGAGCACCAGCAGCCGCGGCTCCTGGATCATGGCCTGGGCCAGGCCGATGCGCTGGAGCATGCCTTTCGAGTAGCCCGCCAGCCGGCGATCGGCGGCGTTTTCCAAGCCAACGAGCTTGAGCAGTTCCTTCGAGCGGTCGCGGATTTTCGCGCTGCTCAGCCCGCAGAGCTTGCCGTAGAAGCGCAACGTCTCCGCGCCGGTGAGGTATTTGTAAAAATAGGGGTTCTCCGGCAGAAAACCGACATCCTCGCGGCTTTCGACCGTCGTGGAATCGCGCCCGAAGATCTCTGTCCGCCCCGAGGTCGGCGAGACCAGCCCGAGGACGATCTTCATGGTCGTCGACTTCCCCGAGCCATTCGGCCCCAGCAGCCCATAGACCTGGCCGGGCTCCACAGTGAGCGAAAGGTCCTGAACGGCCGTCACCTTTTCCCGCTTGAAGGGAATCGGGTAGATTTTCGTGAGATTCTGTATGGAAATCGCTGGGGTGGACATCCTGGAGTCTGGGAACTATGGCCGGGGTTGACTGTACCGCAAGCCTCCTGCCAATTCTGTTGAAAAATGTCGGTGAAAACGCCGCCGGTTGACTCTTCCATTGGGAGCCCGAGGCCCGTGTAAAAAAACTCGCACCTTAAATCGGCTTAAGAGGGCTTAAGGCACCTTAAATCGGCTGGTTTTCTTTTGCCGGAGTCCTGGCCGATGGCAGGGGATTATGTCGTGGCGTGCGTCGTGGAAAATCGTCGGAGTTCATGCGGGGAAGTGTGCCATAACACGGCCGAAAATGTGCATCGCTCCATTGGCTCCATTGCGGAAAATCCCCATTCTACGGCCAATTATGCCCCGTTCTTCGCTGCGGCCACTGCCTAGTGGACGATATCGAAGCCCTTCGTGCCCGTGAGCGGCGGGATGGGGATCGCCGTCACGCCCTTGATGTGGCTCTTGAGTTCGCTCTCGGCGAGCGCCTCGAGGAAGCCTTCGACTTCGTCGGTTTCCCCGCTGCATTGGAGTTCCACGCGGCCATCCGGCAGATTGCGAATCCAGCCCACGACCTCGTAACCTCGCGCGAGTTGTTTACACGTGTAGCGGAAGCCCACGCCCTGCACGCGGCCCTCGTAGAAAACCTGCCGCGCGCTCATTCCGAAAGCTCGATCGACCGCAGGTGCGCCGCCGCGACTTCCGGCCAGACGCTGTTCAACCAGCAACCCGTGGCCAATTCCACGCCGCCCCGGAAATAAAGGCGCGGCAGGATCTCGATGTGCCAGCGAAAATCCCGCTCCAGTGTCGTCCAATGATCGCCCCGCGCGGATCGCGTGGGCGCCGTGAAGAGCATGAGATTGTAGGGCGGATGATCGAGCGCGCGGTTCAGCTTGCGCAACGCGTTCTTGAGCACATCGGCGAGCTGGTTCGTCTCCTGTTCGGTCAAGCCGTGAAAATCCGGGCACTGCCGCTTCGGATAGATCGCCAGTTCAAACGGCGCGCGCGACGCATACGGGCAGAAGACGGTGAAGCCGTTGTTTTCATACACGAGCCGCGTGCCGG
>NZ_JBDUCX010000200.1:0-12859 GCF_040003245.1 Chthoniobacter sp. | reverse complement strand
TTCGTCGGCAACACCTACGACTTCAAGATCGTCAAAATCAACGACGACCGCAAAAACGTCGTCCTCTCCCGCCGCGAGCTCATCGAAGCCGAGCGGGCCGAGAAGCGCCAGCGCTTCATGGACACCATCAAGATCGGTTCCACCGTCAAGGGCGTCGTCAAGAACCTCACCGACTTCGGTGCGTTCATCGACCTCGATGGCATGGACGGCTTGCTGCACATCACGGACATGACTTGGGGCCGCCTCGGCCACCCGAGCGAACTGGTCAAAGTCGGCCAGGAGCTCGACGTCGTCGTCCTCGATATCAACAAGGAGAAGGAGCGCGTCTCCCTCGGCCTCAAGCAGACCCAGAAGAACCCATGGGAAGAGACAGAAAACCGTTTCCCCGTCGGCTCCAAGGTCAAAGGCAAGATCACCAACCTCGTCCCCTACGGCGCATTCGTCGAGATCGAGGAAGGCGTCGAAGGCCTCATCCACGTCTCCGAGCTCTCCTGGACCAAGCGCATCACGCGCCCGTCCGACGTGCTCACCGTGGGCCAGGAAATCGAAGCCGTCGTGCTCGGCGTCAACAAAGAGGAGCAGAAGATCTCCCTCGGCGTCCGCCAGCTCGAGCCCAATCCTTGGGACGAGATCGAGCATCGCTACCAGATCGGCCGCCAAGTCAAGGGCACCGTCCGCAACCTCACCGCTTACGGCGCCTTCGTCGAACTCGAAGAGGGCATCGACGGCATGATCCACGTCTCCGACATGTCGTGGACCAAGAAGATCAACCACCCCTCCGAAGTCATCAAGAAGGGTGACGAGATCGAAGCTGTGGTCATCGACATCGACAAGCAGAACCAGCGCATCAGCCTGGGGATCAAGCAACTCGAAGGCGATCCGTGGAAGGAAATCGAAGGCAAGTACAAGATCGGCGACCTTGTCAAAGGCAAGGTCTCGAAGATCACCACCTTCGGCGCCTTCCTCTCCCTCGATGGCGACATCGACGGCCTCATCCACATCTCGCAGATCAGCGAAGACCGTGTCGACAAGATCAAGGACCATCTCAAGGTGGGCCAGGAAGTCGACGCCCGCGTGATCAAGGTCGACAAGGGCGAGCGCCGCATTGGCCTCTCCTTGAAGGCTGCGAACTACAGCGAAGAAGACATCAAGCGCGAAGCCGCCGCCTTCGACGCCCTCAAGCCGGGCGAAGACATGGTCGGCCTCGAGCAGGCCTTCGCCGCTGCCGCCGAGGAGTACCGCCCCGGCGACGCGAAGCCGAAGAAGTAGTCCGATGCCGGACTGGCGGGTTACTCCGCCGGCCCCATCCGCAAACCATCAACAAGGCGCTATCGGGAGACCGATAGCGCCTTTTTTGGCCTTAATACGTCAAATTTGGCAATGGAGCCAACAGAGCCAACAGAGCCAATGGAGCCAACGTTTCATAGTCGCCATCGCCCGTCTCCACTTCATCCTTCATCCCTCATCCCTCATCCTTTGCCCCCATGACCGCTCCCGAACTCCAAGCCCTCCTCGCCTCCCCTCAGCCCCCGCGGCTTATCCACGTGCTGCCGGCGGAAATCTTCGCGGCCACGCGCATCCCCGGTTCGCAGAATGCGTGCGTCTATGAGATGAGCTTTCTCGATCAGGTCCGCACGGCGGTGCCAGACCCGTCTGCAACCATCGTCGTTTACGGCGCGGGCGAGGGTTCGCTGGATGCCGCGACCGCTGCGGTCAAACTCCGCGCCACCGGCCTTTACGCGCACGTGCAGCCCTTCGAGGGCGGACTCGCCGCCTGGCAAGCTGCCGGCCTGCCCCTCGAAGGCACCGGCCTTCTGCCCCAGCCCACCGTCCCCGATGGCCCCTTCCGGCTCGATCCCGCCCAGAGCCTCATCCGCTGGACCGGTCGCAACCTCTTCAACTTCCACTGCGGCACCGTGGCGCTCGCCTCCGGCGAAATCGTCTTACGCCAGGGCGAGCTGCTCTCCGCCCGGTTCACCATCGACATGAACCGCATCGCCAATGATGACCTCGCCGACCCGGCCTACAAAGCGCTGCTCATCGCCCACCTGCGCACGGCCGATTTCTTCGACGTCGAGCACCATCCCACCGCCCAGTTCGTCACCACCGCCGCGGAAAAAATCGACGTCTGCACCCCCGGCACGCCGAACTATCTCCTGCGCGGCACCTTTACCCTCCGCGGCATCAGCCATCCCCTCGCCTTCCCCGCGGTCATCGCCGCCAGCGACGACGGCCAGAGCGTCACCGGCCAGGGCCAGTTCGAATTCGATCGCACCGCCTACGGCAGCCAGTACGGCTCCGGCAAACTCTTCCGCTTCCTCGGCCAACACCTCGTCAACGACCACATTCAGTTGCATGTCAAAATTCATGCGGAGCGGCAGGGCCAGAGCGGTTCAATTTAAACTGTAGCCGGGAAACGGCGAGCGCGTGGCGTACCAGCAACACGGCGGCTCGACGGGGAAATGCGCATTGCCCGCCCGCCCGGCGGCTGCTAAACCCTCCGTTCATGTCGGCCCCCGATGTGGAAATGGTGTGTGTCCTCGCGCAACGAGCGCGGCGCAACGAGCGCGGCGCGACGACGCGGCGCGACGACGCGGCGTGCTCATGGCGGCTCCCCTTCACCTTTCATCCCTCATCCTTTCCCCACGCATACCGTCTACGGCTGCCAGTACGGCTCTTCCGCTTCCTAGGCCAAAACCCCGTCAACGACCACATCCAGTTGCAGGTCAAAATCCATGCGGGTCGATAGTCCGTTAGAAAATGTCGCCTGCCTCCATTTCTCTTTACCCGGGTCATTGCATTTTCTCTTCGACGGCCTCAAGACCGAGCGAATCGAATTTGGCGCATTACTTGATGAACTATGACTCCTTTCGTCCACATTCCACGAAAATCGCCTAACGCACATTGTAATGAAAACCGAAGAAGCCAAATCACTAATCAGTCTCATCAGGGACTCGTCGGCAGCAGATGTAACGGTCGTTTCCTTCGTCATTCTACCCATATTGCTCGCGGCGTGGAGCCTGTTCCTGAACAGTCTTTCCGCGCTTGAGACTCACGTCGAGGCAAAAGGTTATCTACTTGCGGTCCTGTTGGTTATTTATATTGGCGGCGTCTTCATCATGAAGCTATTCGAGAGCACCAAGGGTAAACGAGAGCGAGCGGCACAGCATATTCGCAACCGTCTCGAGCGGCGCAACACTCATCTCGGTAGCTTCGACTATATTCGCCGCACTGTGAATCCAGAGTACAGCGATCCCTTCCTCTTGACTATTCTTGACGAGTTCCCGGATGACTTCAGGCGAGCACAAATCAAGGGCGGAAAACTCGGGCTCGCGCTCAATGAATCCAGCGAAGAAGGCAATACCTAATGTCATCTGATCTGCCATCGACAGCACCTGTTCGAGCGGTTTGTTCGATTGGGGAATTCTTAGATGTCTTGGCAGGCCCAGCTAACTATTGGGAATGCAGCCCGAACGCTTGGCTTTACCGTGGGCAGACTAAAATGCGGAATATTTGGCCGATTCAGCCGAAAGCAGGTCGAGACATGTTCTTCGCAATGGCATTGAAAAGCAAAGAAGGTTGGAGCGATGCGTCCGATTTCCAAGTCGTGGATGGGGTTAAAGAAACAATCCGCGTTAGAGAGAATTTCTTCGCGCCCCACGACATGTATGTCTTTAAGGAATGGGCTGACCGAGCCGTGGCCTACTCGGATAAGTTCCCCGAAAACCAATGGGAGCGGCTCGCGCTCGCACAGCATTACGGCCTTGCCACTCGGCTTCTAGACTGGACGACGAGCCCTCTGGTGGCGCTTTTCTTCGCTGTTTCGGAGGAGAATGGCGAACACGGTGCAGTTTACGCATATTATGCCCCTCACCGCCAGATTGACCCTGTAGCTGACAATTTTTGGAGCTTTAATTCGGAGGCGTTCGTGGCAGGTGGGCTCGTCTACCGACCCCGCCCCGTAGATCGGCGTATGCTTCAGCAATGCGCGGTGTTTACTTACCATCCGTTCCCCCTCCGTCCAATCGTCCCAATTCAGGAACGGCAGGAGGCAATTCGCACCTTCAGTAGTAGCCATCGATTTGGGACAGATTTAATGACAATCGTCGTTGGGAGCACCTATAAAGAGACGCTACGACGCGAGCTAGCGACTTTGGGAATCACCCGTGAAAGTCTCTTTCCCGATCTAGAAGGTTTATCGTCTGAACTGAATCATACGAATAGCGGCGGCGGGGTACGAACGGCATATTCATCGGGCATCCCGCTCGAGTGGTTGTCGGCAGAAAGACGCGAGGAAATAGAGCGAATGTTTGCTTCAAAGCAGCAGACAGAGGAGAAAGAGACGACACCTGACGCTTGAAATCCTAAGCAATTCCTTCTCGGCGCATTCCACTTCAAAGGTTCCGGAAGTTGACCTCGATTCGCATCGTTAAATACAACCCGCTTGGTTTTAACTCAACACCCCCATGAACATAAAAACGCCGCTCATCGTCCGGCGCGCGATTCAGGTCGCGTGCATCCTCGTGTTTGGCCTTCTTTCCGCATGTGGAAAACCGGGGGTGCAATTCGTCGGGAAGTGGCGCTGGACCGGGGAAGGCAATGGCCCGAATCCCTTCGAGATCATCCAGAGCGGGGATGGATATCTCATGATCGATGGAGTGGATAAGAATGATAAAACGCCTGCCGAGATGAAAGAGGGCAAGCTCGTGTTGAGGACGGGCGCTTCCATGGAGTATCTCAAGGCTTCCGACCATCTGGGGATGCAGGGGTGGGGAGAGTTTGAGCGGGTGAAGTAGCAGGATTTGGCGGCTGAGGCAGCCAGGTAGGTGTCGCCCTTGGCTTGGATGCGGATGGCGCCCCCCGTTCCGCGAAGCAGACTTTCAACCGCACATCTCGGGTTCCCAAAGCCCCGCATTGGGAACAAGGATGAAATGGGGTGAATCAGGAAAGCAGGAAAATAGGAAATGCGGCGGCGGGTGGAGGTGGTTCGTCTGGTTCCTGATTGATCCTCTCTTGAAAGCAGGATCGCGCGGTTCATTCCCCTCTTCCCCGTTAATCGACGCGAATAACTTTGATGGGTTCGCCGCCGAAGCAGAGGACGATCCGACACCCGCCGGCCACGTCGTTGCCGAACTTCAAAGCCTTGGCCTGGGCTTCCTCGGCGGTGGCGGCCATCGCGGAGCCGTAGCTTTTCGGGCCGACGGCGAAGGCGCAGTACCAACCGCCCTTGGCCCAGCAGAGCGCCTCGGCATCGGGTGACTGGCAATAGCGGATCGCGGCGCGTTCGGCGGCGGCGCGGCTTTCCTTTCCCCAGGCATAGCCCCACCGCTTGGTGGATTGCGAATAGGCGATGGCCGAGAATTGGCAGGCGGCGCGGTTGGCCCGCCAGCGGTCCATGTAGTCTTCGAGGTCGCGCTGGCTCTGGCGTTCGCGGTCCGTGCGGGCCAGCCGTTCTTCGTAGGTTTCCTCGGCGCGCGCCGACGGGAGCAGGCCCAGCGGCGTGACCAGGAGGAGGGCCAGCGACCAGCGCAGGGCGATGCCGGCACGCGCGATTCCGGCGAGGGGAGTTCCTGGACAATTCATAGGTCGTGACGGGGGGACGCTGAACGCTTTTGGAGACGCCCAGTGAAACAGGAATCAGCGAAGCGCACAAGTCACAGGGCATCCCGGCGCGTGGGGACACGCGCACTATACTTGGGGTCAACTTCGTTCCCGGCTGGACCGAAACGATTTTTGGCTCGCTCCCAAGTTGCACTTGGGAGCGCATATTGGGGCGAAGCTTAGCTTCGGGGAGGGGTGCGTGCCCGAGTGTAACTTGGGAGCGAGGAGAAAACGACACTTGGGGAGCGTCGAGATGACAATTTTCCTTGGACATCCCTGGCGATGCCAACTCATCATCCATTGCGGATTAGCCTGAGAGTCCGACGGCAATGGCGGCCTGCGGCGTCCTTCCCGCGAGCAGCCTCCCCGCAGTCTCCAGCCATTGACTTTGAAAAACACCGTTCTTTCTCTTCCGGGATCACTCCGTCGTGCTTTCTGCACGATGAGCAGCTTCGCGCTCGCCTGGTGTGCGCTGCATGGCGGCGCCTCTACGGCGCAAGCCGCTCCCTTCCTGTACGGCACGGGACACGCGAGTCTGCTCGACTCCACCATCTTCTACTCCATCAATCCCATCACCGGCGCCGCCACGGTCATCGGCAACATCGGCTTCAGTAACGTCACCGGTATGGATTTCAACCCAATTACGGGCGTGCTCTACGCCGAAGGAGTTAACGGCAGCACTGGCATCCTGCTGACCATCAATCCCCTAACCGGTGTCGGCACGAGCATCGGCGCCACGGGCGTTTCGAGCGCCTTTAGCGATCTCTCCTTCCGCAGCGACGGAACGCTCTTCGGCTATAACAGTGGCAGCATCTACACCTTCAATCTCAGCACCGGTGCGGCCACTCTGATCGGCTTCACCGGCGTCATCACCGATGGTGGGCTGGCTTTCGACTCCTCCGATACTCTGCACATCGTCAACAACGGTAACGCCGCCACGATCAATACCAACACCGCGGCCCGCGACGTCGGCGCGACCATGGATTACTCGCCGCTGTCCAGCTCTACGCGCCCGAGCGGCATGGACTATGAGCCAGGCACAGGGGTGCTCTGGGCCATCACCAACGCCAACAGCAACGGCGCGACGCCGGACTATCTCACCACGATCAATACTGCCACGGGTACCATCTCCGTGGTGGGCCAGACCACCAACGGCATGGATGCGCTCGTGGTCTTCGTGCCCGAGCCTTCCGCCGTGGCCACGCTGGCCCTGGCCACCTTTTCTTTCCTCGGCTGCTCCCGGCGGCGGCGCGCCTGAGCCCGGCGCGTGGGGACACGCGCCATCTGCGGAAGCGACGGCGCGCTTCCCTCCAGCAGAGGGGAGAGGTTGGCGGGCTCTTTGGGGGTCTTGTTTTCCCCTCGCGTCCACGCTTGGCGATTTGTTAGGATTGTCCGGTAGCGTATCGGTGGCAACCGTTTACCCACGCTCCCCAAACTCATGACCATGAACAATTCCGCACTTCTCTTTTCCCGGGACCGGGCGATGCGTCCGAAGCTGATGGTGCTGGCGGCGGGTGTGGGGTTGATGCTGGGGGCATTTAGCGGCGAGAGCCGGGCGGAGCATCCGAATCTGGTCGTGAATGGCGGGTTTGAGACGGGGAGTTTCCAGGGGTGGACGGTCATCCCGGCGGAGAGCTTCAGCGATTTCGGGGTGGGGAGTTTGTTTCAACTCAACCAGGTGGGGCTGGGCGCGACGAACTATGGGTCGCCGATCGATTCCGCGCCTTTTGGGGTCATGCCCAATTCGGGAAACTTCGCGGCGTATTATGGGGCGATCTTCAATCAGTTCGACGCGATCTCGCAAAGGATTCACACTTTTTCCGGACGCCTGGGGGTCTACCGAATCTCCTTCCAGTTGCGCTCCGCGGGGCCGCCTCCGAATTTTGTGCCTTCCCGCTTTCGGGCGATCTGGAATGGGCAGGTCATCTACGACACCACCAATACGGTGGCCGGTCCTTATCAGCAGTTGGTCTTCAAGGAATCGGCCAAGGGCTCCAAGTCGACGCTCACTTTCGAGGGGTTGCAGTCTCCGGGCTGGTACTTTCTGGATGATGTTTCGGTGCAGCTCGTGGGGAAGTTTGCCAACGTGGAGAACCTGACGCCGAATCAGCATGCAGTGGCGCGCGCCCTGGATCGCGCGGCGAACGATCACCGGGCGAGCGCGGTTTTCGGTTTCCTCGACTACCAGGAGACCGGCGATCTCCCGCGGGCGTTTGATCGGATTGCGCCGGAGGAATTGACCTCGATGTTTGCCATGAGCACGGCCTATGCGCAGGTGCAGTCGCTGAATCTGCAGCGGCGCACGGATGATATCCGCAGCAATGCGAGCGGGTTCAGCGCGGCGAACCTGGCGATCAATGGCCAGGGACCGAGCTACAGCGGTGGGTTGGGGATCACGACCGGGGTGGCGGGACCGACGGGCAACAGCGGCAAGGAAAGCAAGGAAGTGAAGGAAGTGGCGCCGCGCGAGACGCGCTGGGGGACGTTTCTCTCCGGCACGGGCGAATGGGTGAATGTGAGTGGCACGGACAACGCACGTGGTTACAACCTAAGCAGCGGCGGGTTTACGCTGGGCGTGGATTACAAGGTGTGCCCGAACTTCGCCATCGGCCTGGCGGCGGGTTACACGGGGACGACGGCGGATCTGACCGATCATGGACGGATCTTCACCAATGGCGGTAAGCTGGGGCTGTATGCCACGACCTTTATCGGCGGCTGGTATGCGGACGTGGCGGCTTTCGGCGGTTACAACAGCTACGACACGCGACGGTCGGCCCTGGAGGGCGACGCGCGCGGGAATACCCACGGCGGCGAAGTGGATGGGCTCTTTGGCACCGGATATGATTTCAAAAAGGGCGGGCTGACCTTTGGCCCGACGGCGTCGTTCAACTATACCTATGCGGGGACGAATGCCTTTACCGAGCACGGCTCGCTGGTGCCGCTGAGCATTCATGGCGGCAAGGCGGAATCGCTGCGCACGGCGCTGGGCTTCAAGGCGAGCTACGAATGGAAGGTGGGCGGGATGGTGATCAAGCCGGAGTTGCGCGCGGCGTGGCAGCATGAATTCGGCGATGCGGCGTATGCGCTCGATGCCAGCTTTGCCAACGGCGCGGGTGGACCGTTCACGGTCAACGGGCCGGAGTTGGGCCGCGATAGCGCGCTGCTCGGGGCGGGGTTTGCCATCCAGTGCACGCCACGGTGCTCGACTTACTTTTACTACGATGGCGAGATCGGGCGGACGAATTACCTATCGACCAGCGTGACGGGTGGGCTGCGGCTGACGTTTTAATGCGGGCGTCAGGGAGCGCTCGCGGGTGTAGGGCGCGTGTCCCCACGCGCCGAGGGGAGATCCAGATCGCAGCTTCAGGCCGGCGCGTGGGGACACGCGCGCTACACCTGAATTTTTCGGCTAAAAAAGGTGGGCCATTGCGTATTGTTACGGGTTAGAAGCAAGAGACACCACTGCATGAGCCCTGAAAATATTTCCGCGGAACGCGATGCCCTCTTGAAAGCGCTGAACCTGGCTGAACAGGAGATCGCCAAGGCGCGGGCGGCGCAGCAACGGGCCGAGGCGAAGGTGGCGGAAGTGAATGCCCAACTGGCGCTGCGCGCGAAGAGCGCCGCGCAGCAGGACGCCGGATCCGCGGCGGTGGCCCAGGCGCAGACGGCGCAAAAGCGCGCGGAAGCGAAGGCACAACTGCTGGAGGCGCAACTCCGCGGCAAGCAAATGGAACTCGACGCGTTGGAAGGTGCGGCGGACGAGTTGCGGAACGAAAACGAGCAGTTGCGCTGCCAGATCGAGGAGAAGGCCGTGGAAGTGCAGGAGATGGAAGCGGCGTTGCGGGTGCAGGAAGACTTGATGGCTCCGCTGCAAAAGGACGCGGAGGAGGCCAAGGCGGAGGTGCGACGGCTGCGCTCCATCGTGATGCAGGTCACGACGGGCACGGAGAATCCCGTGGCGACGGCGCCGAAGGCGAGGTCGGACGCGAAGGGTGCGGTGCGGGCGGCGTAGTTTGCAGGCGGAGTGCTCAGTGCTCAGTGGAAACTTGGAGCGTAGACTGTCTTGCTTCCGAAATCGCAGGGTGGCGGTGGCGGCTTCGCCGTAACACCCAACACCCAACACCCAACACCCAACACCCAACACCCAACACCCAACACTCAACATCCAACATCCCACATCCCACATCCAATGAAGAGTCTGGTGCGGCACGTGGGTGGCAGGACGGTGAGCCATTGGATGTTGGGCGTTCGATGTTGGATGTTGGATGTTCTGTCCCCCGTTCAAACTACTTTGTTCTTCCGGCGGGGCGGCGATGCGCTAATGGACTGTCGCCGCCGCGCTCCTATTCATGAAATGGCCTCTCCTTTTTCCCTTCGTCGCCAGCCTGCTTTATATCGCAGCGGCGCTGTTTCTGAAACGGGCGCAGCAGCTCGGGGGCGGGGTGTTGCGGACGACGTTCATTGCCAATGTGGCGATCGCGCTGGTCTTTGCCACGCTGTGGCCGATGGGTGGGCCGGGGCAGCCGGCGACGCAGCTCTGGCAGCCGGCGCTGGTGGCGGTGCTCTTCGTGGCGGGGCAGGTGTTCACGGTGCTGGCGCTCTCGCTGGGCGATGTGTCGGTGGCGACGCCGGTGCTGGGGGCGAAGACGATTTTTGTGGCGTGGTTTACCACCCTGCTGCTCGCGACGCGGCTGCCGTGGCAGCTCTGGTGCGCGGCGGGGTTGAGCTTTAGCGCGATCGCGCTGTTGCATCGGGCGCCGCGGGGCGAGGGTGCGGCGGCAGCGGCGCGACACGGGCGGCTGGGGCGGACGCTGTTTTTTTCGCTGCTGGCAGCGGGGGCGTATGCGCTCTTCGACGTGCTGGTGCAAAAGTGGGTGCCGGCTTGGGGGACGGGGCGTTTTTTGCCGATCATGTTTGCGCTGTCGGCGGTGATGTCGGTGGGGTTCGTACCGTTCATCCGGGAGCCGTGGCGGGAGGTGCCGCGGGCGGCATGGCCCGCGCTGGGCGCAGGGGCGTTTTTCATGGCGCTGCAGTCGTTCGCCTTCGTCACGGGCGTAGCGATGTTTGGCGATGCGACGGCGATGAACGTGGTCTACAGCGCGCGCGGGGTGTGGAGTGTGGCGGCGGTGTGGCTGATCGGGCACTGGTTCGCGAACACCGAGGCGCAGCTTGGCGGCGGGGTGTTTCGCTGGCGGCTCGCGGGCGCGGCGCTGATGACCTCGGCGATCGTGCTGGTGGTGTCGCGGTGAAGGGCCGAAGCGCGGGTTCGCGCGTTATCCCGGCGCGTGAGGACACGCGCCCTACATCGTAGACGCCCTTACTTGACCTCAGCTACGTCGGTCACGTTAAGCTGGATGAACTGGCCATTGTACGGCTTGGGGGCGGGGGCGATGTCGGGGACGACCAGTTTGAGGAAGTTCGTGATCATCCGGCCGTTCTGGCCGTCGCCGTGGAAGGTCAGCGTGGCGCCGCCTTCGATCTCGATGGTCGCGGTGTAATCGATGGTGAAGATGTGGTGCCCGACCTTGTCCTGGCGGTTGAAGAAGAAGTGCGCCGCGGGCGAGGAGACGGTGAGCTGGTAGATATTGTAGGTGGCGTTGTTCGGTTCGCCGCCGCGGTAGAAATACTCGCCGTCGGCCTGGCCGTCCTTATACATCATGGGCTCGACGACGCCGCGCACGCGCAGGGTGACCTTGTAGCGTTTGCCGGGTTCGCCGCCGAATTTCCGCACGTCGGTGAACTTGTCGTTGGTCGCCGGGTCATCGGTGGCGCGGCCCGAAATGCCGTCGGCGCCGGGCTTGGGATTTTCCGGCATGGGATCCTTGCAGGGAAACTCGAAACGATAACCATCGAGGGCGACGGCGATCTTTTTCGAGTCTTCGGCCTGGGAGATACTGGTGGAAAGCAAGGCGCCGGTGAGGGCGAGGAAAGCGACGCGGAGATGGAGGCGGCGAGTCATGGGAGGAGAGGCGGTTGGGAAAGCGAGTTACTTACTTGAGTTCGGCGAGCTTCACGTCGCGGTACTCGCACTTCATCACGACGCCGGGATGGATCTGCAAGCCGAGCGGGGCCGGGCCGGAGAATTTCGCATCGGTATATTCCGAGGCCTTCTGGCCGTTGATCCAGCAGGTGAAGGTGTCGCCCTTGGCCTGGATGCGGAAGTGGTTCCACTCGCCTTCGGGTTTCATGAGGGTCTTCGCTTCTTTGGCCTGGCCGGCCTCGGGATACTTGTCTTTGCCGCCGGTGTACCAGGAGCCGGACATATCGACTTTCAGGCTGCCGGAGACGCCGAGCTGGAGCTGGATATTCGGCTTGCGCATTTCGATGCCGGTATCGACGCCGCGTTCCGTGACGCCTTTCCAGCGGACGTCGAACTCGATGACGAAGTCGCTGTATTCCTTCTCCGTCCAGAGGTAGTTGCCTTTCTTCTCGGCATTGTTTTCGCCGATGAGGATGCCATTCTCGACGTGCCAGAAATCGGTGGAGCCATCGGTCTTGAAGTTGGTGAGGTCTTTGCCGTTGAAGAGCGGCTCGAGTTTGGGCTCATCGGCTGGGGAAGCGACAAGGGCGGCGAGGGAGAGGAGGAGCGTGAGAGCGAGGGGGCGAAGTTTCATCGGACAGACGCTGCCAATTCCCACGGGCGGAGGGAAGCGCGTTTCTTGCGCTGCTGGTGTAGGGCGCGTGTCCTCACGCGCCGGGATGGCCCGCAATCCAGCTCGTCTCCCGGCGCGTGGGGACACGCGCCCTACACCGACCTTCAGAACGGCAGCTTGGGACGAACGGGAAACCGAGGCGTGGACGACGACATGGATTTCGCCGGCACTGCGCTCCGCGGCGACAAGGTGCCGGGCTCTTCGATGAGCTTTAAGACCGGGGCCTCCGCAGAACCTTCGCGGGCGTATCCCCAAGAGCCGCTGTAGACCCAGCTCTGGCGCGTAGCGAGAATGCCTTTCATGTCGGCCGGGACCGCAATGGTGACGAGAAAGTAGACACGGTCATCATCCCATTTCACATCGGTGACGGAGAGCTCAAGCCCCTTTGACGCGAGGTCTTGGCCGAGAATGAGTTTGTCCTGCAGTTTCCAGGTGCATTCGGCGGCGTGCGCCTGGATGAGCTGAACGAATCGCTCCTTTTCCGGCGCGGCGTTCGCGTGGGGAGTCGTGGAGCCGAGGAGCACTGCGACGAGGGCCAGCGCGGCGAGGTAGAAGCGCCGCCATAAGTGGGTATGAATGTGAGTTGTCATACCCGGTCTATTACC
>NZ_JBDUCX010000199.1:0-12909 GCF_040003245.1 Chthoniobacter sp. | reverse complement strand
AACGATGCAGCGAGATGGGGAAGCCGCCGATCTCGCCGATGGCCTTGGTGGATTGAAATGGCTTCATCGCCGCCGCGAGGAAGACGAGCGCGCGACCGGCTTTCACCCGGTCGGTGAAAGTTTCCTTCTGCACGGTCATCGAAAAATTGTTCCCGCGCGTGCTCGTACGAGTGCGTAAGTCCTCACGGACATTGGCGATGTCCCTTTCGCACATTTCCACGCTGCCCGTCAGGCTGCGGATGCGGGAGCGCATTTGGTAAAGGCTTTCGGCGTGCTGCTTTTTGAGCCGCGTGAGGCGCATGACTTCGGCATCGATCGCAGCCTTCTCGATGACGAGCGGGTTGCCGGATGCGATGGCCTTTACTTCGGCATAGGTGAGCGCGGCGGCGTCCACGTCCTCGGCTCGGCGCATCGTCGCGTCGCCGGTCATGACCTGTGAGATGAAGCGGCATTTGGTTTCGAGGGTCTGCCACATATAGGCGTCGAAACTGCCTTCGGTGACATAACGGAAAATCTTCACGTATTCGTTCTGATTGCCTTGCCGGAGGATGCGGCCTTCGCGCTGTTCGATGTCGGCAGGGCGCCACGGCGCATCGAGGTGGTGAAGCGCGGCCAGACGCTTTTGCACATTGGTGCCCTCACCCATTTTTGGAGTGCTGCCTAAGAGCACGCGCACCTTTCCTTCGCGCACCGCTTTGAAAAGCGAGGCTTTGGCCGAGTCGTCGTCATGGTCCTGAATGAAGGCGATTTCGCCGGCCGGAATACCCCGCGCGAGGAGCTTGGCGCGCACATCTTCATAAACCGAAAACCCTCTGCCGCCTGGCTTCGGCGTAGAGAGATCGCAAAAGACCATCTGCGTTCCTTTCTGCGGAGTCGTGTCGAGCCAGACCTGGTGAACCTTCTCAACGGCCTGATTGATCTTGGAGTCAGGATTGTCGCGCACTTGGGGAAGCATCAAACGCAAATCGAGCGCGCCCTTGCGACCCTCGGTAGTGATCTTGAGCATGTTGTCGTCGCGTGGATCGACTTTCCCGCTCTTGATCTTCTCGGTGCGTTTGACGAGTTGATCGACGAATCGTTTCAACTCCGGCGTCGATGGCGCGCTGACGGTGACGGGTCTTCCTTGATCCAGCTTCGGCACGGGGAGCTTGAGCATGTCCGCCGTCTGGACATCCGCCACCTGGCGGAATTGCTGCATTAGCTCGGGCACATTGACGAAGCGCGCAAAGCGGCTTTGCAGCCGGTAGCCGCTGCCATCCGGGCTGAGTTCCATCGTGCTCACGATCTCGCCGAAGGTGCCGGCCCATGAATCGAAGTGCTGGAGCTGGTTGCGTCGAAGAGCGCCCATTTGCAAGTAGCGCTGCATCGTGAACATCTCCGCCATCGTGTTGGAGATGGGGGTGCCAGTGGAGAAGATCACGCCTCCTCCTTTGTTCTTCGCCTGGATGTGTTGAACCTTGAGGAACATGTCGAACGCGCGCTCCGATGCCGTCTGGGGAAGTCCGGCGACGCGCGTCATCTTGGTGACATAGAAGAGGTTTTTGAATTTGTGCGCTTCGTCGATGAAGAGCCGATCAATTCCAAGCTCCTCAAAGGTCAGCGTGTTGTCCTTTTTGTGCTCGGCGGAAAGACTTTCCAGCTTGGCCGTCAGACGCTTTTGCACGCGCTCTAATTCCTTGACCAGCCGGGTGCCCCGCTCGCTGCGTTGCTCGCGGATGGCCTGTTTGATTTCGTGAATTTGTTCTCCGATGAAATCCTTCCGCGTTTCCACTGATACCGGAATTTTCTCGAAGCTGGAATGAGTGACAATCACGGCATCCCAATTCCCGGTGGCGATGCGGCTGAAGAGGCGCGCACGTTTCGACGCCTCGAAATCTTCCTTGCCCGCGACAAGGATATTGGCCGTCGGATAAAGCATCAGTAACTCGGTCGAGAACTGCCCGAGCATGTGATTCGGCACGACGAACATCGGCTTCGTCGCGAGCCCCAACCGCTTCAACTCAATGCCGGTCGCCACCATCGTGTAGGTCTTGCCTGCGCCCACGACATGCGCGAGCAGGGTGTTGTCGCTTTGGACGATGCGCCAGACGGCATTCTTTTGATGCGGGTGCAGTTGGATCTGCTGGCTGCTGGAAGGAAGCGTCAGGTGGCTTCCATTGAAGACACGCAACCGCACGCTGTTGAACTCGTCGTTGTATTTGCGGCACAACCTTTCCCGGCGCTCGTCGTCCTCCCAAATCCAGCCTTTGAAGCGCTCTTTGATCTTGTCCATCTTGTCCCGCGCGCCCTCGGTCTGCTGCGGGTTAATGATCCGCGCATCGGTCTTTGGATCGGAGTCATACACGGTTGGCGTTTTGAGGTTCAGCGCGTCCTGGATCAGCTCGATCGAGGAGTAGCGGGTGGTGCCCCATTCCGTCGTGTTCGCCACGGTGCCGCGGGCCGCGTAGTCCGCCCTGACGAACCAAGTGCCAATGGCCGCTGCGTGCTGAATCGTGATGCCTTCGCTGCCGAGCAATGTCCGGGCAAACGCCTCAATGTCCGTCGCCGGAATCCACACCGCACCCAGGCGCGCGTCGATCTCCGACGCGCTCAAGTCGGCTGGCTGAACCGCTTCCAGCGCGGTCACATTCTCTCGATACTGCGCGTCCGCGGAAGCCGCGGCTCGCGCGTCCTCCAGCTTGGAGCGCACGTCGCCGGAGAGGTATTGGTCGTCAGTCTCCCACTGCTCGGATTGCGGATTCCGAAACACCATGCCTTTCAGTTCCGGCAGGAATTCCTCCGACGGCCGGCTCAACAACGCCTCCATCGTCGCCAGATCGGCGCGGCCCGTCGCGTTGAGCGCGAGCACCAACGCATCCTTCGGAGTTTCCGCGAAGCGCGGCGCTTGCGCCCGCTGAATGGTGCGCTCGCGAAAGATCGCCGTCTTCTCCGCGCGCTTCGTCTCCTCGTTGTAATCTTCCAGCGAGCAGAGCAGCGGATAGTCGGGGTCGGGTCGGAAAGCGCGCCGATTGGCATTGTCGTTTACCGCTCCGAAGCGGGAGACGAAGACATCGTATTGCAGGTTGAGGTGCCGCCGTGTGCGCAGGATCTCCCCATCGTCGGCGTCCTGGAGCTGCTTGCGCAGCACTTCACGAACGGCTTCGCGCACCTTGATGAGCCCGCGGATGCGCCGGGCCGTCTCGTCGGGAGTTTTCTCCAACGGCGTGAGCGTCGCGCCTGTTCTGACGGCGAGCATGCCATCGTGAAGCGTGAAGGCATTCTCCTTCACGTAGTCCGGCGCAAGGATCGCTTCCTCGGCGTTGGCTTGTGGACCGTGGGTGTGCTCACGCGCGCGATAGATCCCTTCGGGCAGAAGTTTCACCGCCTCGCGGAGCGCCGCGCCAAGATCGCGCCCATCTGGAACGAGCGCTGGGTCGTTCCCGCGGTACATCGTTCCCTCCAGCGCCATCTGGCCCAACATCATGTGAGGGCGGGCTGCAAAGTATTCGTTGATCTGGAACGCGGTGCCGTCCGCGTTGACGTGCTCTGCAAGGGTCAACCAAGGCGCGCCGCCCGGCTTTTCCCCCTCCGCGAGCTTGCGCAGAAAGATGATGTCGGTCGTGACTTCCGTATTGGCATTTTGCTTGAAGGCGGTGTTCGGCAACCGAATCGCGCCAACCAGTTCAGCCTGGTCGAAGAGATAACCACGCAGGCCGGAGTTGACCTTATCGAGCGTGCCTTTCGAGGTGATGAAGACGAGGAGTCCGCCCGGCCTCACCTGCTGCAAGCCTTTGGCGAAGAAGTAGTCATGGACCAGAAAGTTGCGCTCATCGAATTCGGGATCGCTCACCTTGTAGTCACCGAAAGGGACGTTCGAGATGGCGAGGTCGAAGGACCCTTCCACAAGCCGGGCAGACTCGAAGCCTTGCGCGCGAACGTCCGCGTCCGGGTATAGGTGCCGTGCAATGCTCGCGGTGAGTGGGTCGAGCTCGATGCCCGTGAGCCGCGAGCGCGCGGCGATCTCCGCTGGCATCAAACCGAAGAAATGGCCGACGCCCAAAGCCGGCTCCAGGACGCGCCCGCCCGCGAAGCCCAGCCGCTCCACAGCTTCGTAGATGCCGGTGATGACGGTGGGCGAAGTGTAGTGCGCATTCAATGTGGAGGCTCGCGCCGCAGCGTAGTCATCCGGCGTGAGCAGGCGCTTCAACTGCTCTCGCTCTTCATGCCATTCCGGCGGGCCGAAATCGGCGAACACCTGGGGAATGCCGCCCCAGCCCACATACTTTACCAAGGCCCGCTGCTCGTCGTCTGTCGCTGAACGGCGCTCTGCATCAAGCCGCTGCACCAGCTCGATCGCGGCGAAGTTGTCCCGCGCCTTTTGCTTGATCGAGCCGGCGCCAAGCTGGTCCTCAGACCGGATGCGGTAGTTGCGGGCGTTTAGCCGTTCGGGTTCTCGGGCAGCAGGAGAATATATTTCTCCCGGATCAACTCCCACGCCCTCGCCTGCGCCTGCTCCGGCGTCAGCTTCTGTTCCCGCTCCAGCGTTCGAGTGAGCGTTTCCATTTCGTCCAGCGTCGTCTCCTGTGCCTCCCAAAGCGCCTCCATCAGTCGCCCCTCCGTTTCGAGCTGCGCCACCATCTTCGGGCGGAACTCCCGCCAGTGCTTCTCGGCCATCAGGCCGTATTGGGTCAGGTAAAGGAATGTGGTTGCGCTCATAAGTTCGTGCGAAGTCGAATAGACTCAGTTGATCGTCGCTCGTCGAAGCGACTTTGCCATTGCGTTTGAGTGGCATCAGACGGATTGCGAAGTGCCACGAGGTCGAAGGATCTGCTCCGGTGCGCGATCGAAGCCGTTTTGCTCGCGATGAAAACGTGCCGCGACGAGTGCGGCGGCGATCAGGTCGCGCGGTGAATCACCTCGCGCCTCCAGATGCTCATGCACGCGCCGGTTCATCTCGGGGTCGCGCAACGCCTGCAAACCAGCGCGGATCAGCCGTTGCTGGCCTTCCGGCAGCTCGTGGAAAGCAGTCCGATGCGGTGTAGCCTGCTGTCGTGGTTGAGAGCGTAGTCTTCTAAGCACATCGCCATCGTGCTCCGGCGTTGCTCACTCCCAGCGCTCGCGCGGGCGCAATTGAGAGGACAATAAGCTCCCGCGTTGACAGCCCTTTCCTAGATCTCAACGCGAGGCAGATTCGGGGAATCTGCGCAGAGCTGTGCGGAAGCAATGTCTAGTATCTCAGAGACGAACGCCGTCTGGAGCAGCGCCTCGGGAACGTATTCGTCGAATCGGTCGCGTTGCAGGTCGGAAAGCAGCGTCACCAATTGGCCAGAAGTGAACGTCCCAGCAGCGATTCTTGCGCGGTGGGTAGCGAAGTCCGTGGCGGAAAGCTTTTGGTAACGTAAGCAGAGGTTGTCGCGTTCGGTCTGAATACCGTCGGCCTTGGCGCAAAGCTCCAGGGTGAGAAGCACGCGGCTGCCAAGCCAAGGGAACCATTCCACACCGGCGAAACCCGTCACAGTATCCTGCGTTGTAAGGCCCGCGTCCGCGAACGTCTGTCGCGCTTCGCTGAGGAGCTGCGCTGCCGTTGTGTTGAGGTACGGAAAGCCGGAATCCTCGCTGAGCACGCGCTTCATTCGCTGCGTCACTCGGGGATGCAGACCGCCGATGCCTCCGGCGAAACGCGGCTGCTTCCACCCCTTTGCTGGAGACACGGAGATGCGCTTTCCGCTGTGGTCAATCAGTTCGACGCGCCATCGCCGGCCAGCAAACAGCAGGAATTCGCCTTCCGCGGGGATGCTGTCTTGCGCCAGGACCCCGATGGGCTGGCCATCGTGCTCGACGCGATATTCAATGCGACCGGCAAACGCCGCATAGAAATCGTAGCTCTCGACGATGCGCTCACCGGCAGGTGCGAGGATGAGTTCGCCTGTGGGCACTTGTTCGATGAGCTGATGTGCAGAGAGACCGCGGAGCAATGCAGCGAACTGATTCGGTTCGATGTGTCGGAAAGCACCACGCCGACACAGCACGTCGAGCAGATGAGTCGCTGACGCTCCGCCGGTCTGACGGCAGACGCTCAGCACTTGATGGACGCAAGTGCTGAAATGGAAGCGGTCGTTCTCCGGCGGTTCCAGCCAACGCTCTCGGTGCAATTCGAGTAACGCGATGGCGCGGATGAGTTCGGGATAGAGCCGCCGCGTGAGCGAGGAGTGTTGTGTGAGCGGCTCATCGAGCGTGTAGAGCCGGAGAGTCTGCGGCTCACCATCGCGCCGCCCGGAGCGACCGAGCCGCTGCACCAGAGACGCGACACTCCACGTTGGTCCGACCTGCCCGACGGATCGCACCGAACCGATGTCGATACCCATTTCGAGCGTGCTCGTGCAAATGGCCGTCACTGGCTGTCCCGATTTCAATTCCCGCTCTGCGTCCTCACGTAAATCGCGACTCAGCGAACCGTGGTGCAGCAGGAAAGGATTCCGCGTCCAGTGTTCCCGCTCGGCCACCTGCCGGAGCTTGTCGGCGAGCAGTTCCGTTTGCCGACGGCTGTTGCAGAAGATGAGGTTGCTCTCGCCACGAAACCGCTGCGCAACATCGGCGGCGACGGCCGCCAGACCGCTGGGTGTGTCGGCGGCGGGAGTGGTATCAGTCCCGTCACCCTCCGCTGGCTCGGGTGCGTCGAGATATGCCTTCAATCCTACGCGCAATTCCTTCCGCTGGCTTGCGTCTTCGAGCACGCGCACGCTGTCAGGCGCTTCCGGGCAGAGGAATGCTTGCGCCGGTGCAAAGTCGCCGATAGTTGCCGACAGGCCAATCTTTCGAGGCTTCACCCCAACGGCGACACAGAGCCGTGCGAGCAGACTGCGCAGGTGAATGCCGCGCACGTTGTCGAGGAAGGCGTGCAATTCATCTATAATCACAAAACGCAGATGCGCGTAGATGCGCGGCAGATGGCGATCGTGGTTGATGAATTGGCTTTCGAGCGACTCGGGTGTGATCAGCAGCACTCCACTGGGCGACTGCCGAAGCCGCTGTTTGTCGGTCGCACTCACATCGCCGTGCCAACGGTGCACGGGAATGTCCGCGTAGGCGCAGAGGTCTTCGAGACGTCGGAACTGATCGTTAATGAGCGCCTTCAGCGGACTGATGTAGAGCGCCTGCACCGATTCTTCCGGTTCCGCCGCAAGCTGCGAGAGCACCGGTAGAAAAGCAGCCTCGGTCTTTCCGCTCGCCGTTGCAGCAGCGAGGATGAGGTGATCAGTCGAATCGAGCACCACCTCGATCGCGGCGACTTGCTGCGGGCGCAATTCCTCCCAGCGTTGATTCCACACCGCTTCCTGAATCTTCGGGTGGAGTTTGGCGAAGGCCGCGCTCATGCGGCATGCGGGCTAGAGCTTGAACGCGGTGAGGTCGTCATCCGCATCGTCTGGTGGCGGCGCGGCGCCGTTGGCGACTTCCTCCTCGGCGGACATCGGCGCGGAGGGTTTCTGAAACACATCCGCTCCCAGCACGTCCTGCCAGGTCTTTCCTGGGTTCTGATCAATGAGGTTTAGCAGACCTATGAAAGAGCGCACCACATCGCGCGGCGTGCGAAAGTAATCGGCACCGAGGCGCTCGTTCGCCTGCCGTAGCGTGGCGACGATCCCCTCATCGCATACAACGACCTTTGCCGAATCGCCGCTCGCGTGGACGAAGGCGATATTCTTCAGCAGCACGAACAGGTCTTCGGGCGTGAGTGGCTGCAAACGAACGACCGGCCCGGAGAGATCCACCAGTCCTTGTTGGCGTGCGAGGGTATTCTCCGCCAAGCGGCTGCGGAGCGCTTCGTAGCTGAAAAGCCCGCGACGTTTGTCTTCGAGGCACTCGTCCGTGCCGGCGAAGATAAAGCCGAGGCCGCGCGAGTTGCCTTGAAAGCTGTCGTTCAGAAGCGTGAGGAGCGCCTCATAGTTCGCCTGACGCGCACGCGAGCTGGGCAATCGGTGCGAGAGTACCACCATTTCGTCGAGGTTCACGAGAAGCCCGCCAAATCCTGCCTTGCGGACAAATGCCGCCATGAGTTTGAGGCCATCATAGAACGAGTCGTCATCCACGATTCGCCGCACTCCGAGGTCGGTGCGCGCTTCGGTTTTCGTGGTGTATTCTCCGCGCAACCATCGGAGGGCAGCGGCTTGCAGTGCCTCGTTCTTCTCGACGTAGCCGCGGTAGAAAGCGCGCACGACTTCGGCGAACTCGAAACCGCCAATATGATTCTGCAAGTCCCGCAAATCTTCACCGATTCGTCGGTCCACATCCTCCGGCGTGCCGCCCGTGCTCATCACGGCATGCTGGACTTGTGAAACCCAAGTCGAGAGCACGCTCGGAAGCGCACCACCGTCGGGCTGCGCCTTCGTGGCCATGTTGCGCATCAGTTCGCTATAAAGGCCGCGTGCCTCGCCACCACTGGCGTAGAGCCGCCGCTCCATGCTGAAATCAGCCTGCGCGACGACGAGCTTCTTTTGAAACGCGAGGTTGCGGACGAGATTGAGGAAGAAACTTTTCCCGCTGCCAAATCGTCCGACCACGATACGAAACGATGCGCCGTCATCGCAGACGCGTTCCAGGTCTTGAAGCAGCGCCGACACTTCGGATTTGCGTCCAACTTGGATGAGGTGGAGACCTTGTTTTGGGACAAGGCCCGCCTGGAGCGATTGAAGCACGGCATCGCGTTCGCGACGTTTGATGGCAACGGGTGGGTTCATGCGGCGATTGGGAGTTCGGCAGTATCCGGGAGCAGTGTTCGAAATACTCTCACGTTTTCACCGCGTTCGAGCAGGAAGTCGCCGAGCGCTTCATCCGCCCAAGTATTCACCGCGTTGAGCAAGTCGTCGGGCATCAGGTGATGCTTCGCTGCGAGCACATCGAAATCGGCGGTGGTCAGTTCGTCGTGGCGAACCAACGCCGACACCGCTGCGTGGTAGCGTGCATCAAGCCCGCTGAGCCATTCGATCGGTGCCGAAGGTTCGACGGGCGCCGCAGGAGCGGCAACTGGTGCCGTGACGACCTCTTCCGGCTCCGCCATGACGACCGAAAGCATCGAAATGACCTCTTGCGTTTCCTGCGTGAGCGCCTTGATGCGATCGTGATCGAGGGCAAATGCGGCAGGTTGCTCCGTGGGACGTTTCGGAATGGCTTCGCCGCTCGACTTCTCGCCCGCGCCGTCGATGGCCACTTCGCGAAACGCCTCATCTTCGCGGAGTAGCTTCTCCACCGCGCCGGGATCGAGTTCGAAGGCACGCGCCATCCGGCGCAGGATTTTCAACTCATCGAGAGTGACCTCATTATCCGCCGCTGCGATGTGCGCCATTGTGCGGAGCACGAACGGCCGACTCTCCTCGGGAATGAGCTTCGCCATTTGCGGCAGTGAGCGGAGCGCCACGTTAGCGTCACGCCGCAATGAAGCTTCGGTTGCACGCAGCGGACGCCAATCGCTCTCATGTTGGATTTGCGACGCGATCAGTTGATGAAAGCTGTCCAGCTCCTCGGGCTCAATGACCCCATCTGCGGCCGCAAGCGTGACCGCCAGATAAAGCAACCGCACAAGACCGGAGACGTGCGGCGCGATGCTTTCACCGGGAATCGACGCATACAGCGCCAGCTCTTGATTCCAAGCCAGCGGCAGGCCGGTAACATCGGGATTCGGTGCAAGCTGCCAGCCAAGTCCCAGGACAAGTTCGGCAACCTGCCGCGACTGTCCCGCGGTGAGCTTCGCCCGCTCGTCGATACCGGCCAGCGCGGCGAGCACGCTGACAGGCGCAAAAATGTAGTCTCCCTCCCGTGGTGCAGCGGCAACAAGTTCGTCGAATGCAACGCGCGCAGGATGCTCCTCCGCACGCCGTAGATCCGGAGGCAGCGCTTGCCACGCAGCCAAGGCCGCCGCTTGTCCCTGCTTCTTAGAACTGAGCGCACGGCTGTAGCCCGAGAGGTCATCCACGCAGGAGTTCCAAATCTCCGGCAGCGCTTTGAACTGCCGATGCAGCCCAGCGACATTCGGCAATCGTAGCTCGAACTGGTTCCCCCGCTTGCGCTCATAGCTCATCTGAATGAGCGCGTTGCTCGCCGGTCGATACTGCACCAGCGCCTGCTGCTTCGCAGCCTGAAGCACCATCCCGCCGGGAAACTGCTGATTGAATCGTTGCTCAAAAAGCTCCCAGAATTTGTCCCGTGCCTTCGTGACCACGGTGCTGCGACGGCTCTCCTCATTTCCCATCGCAATCCGATACGCCACCGTCCAATCCAACGGTTCGCCACGTTGATGGAGATTCGCCAGCACGAAGCGCATCCCATCCTGATCGGGGCGCTCGCCGTCAAACTCCAGCAGCCGCGGCCAAAGCGCGCGGTAGTAATCCGCTCCGAGCTGCCAACCCGTAAAGTGGAGGAGCTGCAGCAAGTAGCTCTTAAGCGAACGAGATTTGTGGACCGGTCCGTAGTGCTGAAGCAACCGCACGATCTCATCGAGCAACACCGGGTCACGGTCGCCCTCGACGAGAATACGTCGCTCGAGCCCGTAGAAGAACATGAACACATATCCGAGCGACCGCTGCGATGGATCGGCATCCTCGCGACCAGCAGCGAGCCATTCAAGGTAGCAGCGCCGCTGTTCCGGCGGCAGATGTTCGTAGCTCGGATAGTAGCCGAAGTCCTGCGAAGGATGTGCGGCCGTGCGCGCAACGGTCGCCGACGTGATGATGGCCGAAGGTTCACCAGGCCACCGAAGCGGACGATCCGTGGCGTAGATCATTCCACTTCCGATCCGCAGTCCCTCATGGCTCACCGGTTGTCCGGGTGGATGCCAAGTCAGCTTCGCGTCGCTTCGCCCGGTGCGCCGCTCGCTCGACGAATCCGTGCCGAAAGAGACGTCAATCGAGATTGCCGATTCGCGCGTAGCCGCTCGCGGCACAGGCGCGGGCTTCCCAATCGGAGCAGGCTCCGTTTGGCGCGCCCGTCTGGCCGATGTTGGCGGCATAGCGCTCGGTCGGGATTTTTGGAACTTCTTCGCGATCCAGGTGCCGACTATGAATCCGACGACAAAGCCGACGAGTGCGCCTTGCCAACCGGCAAGGCGGCCGAGGAGAAAAGCTCCGATGATTCCGATTAACCAGCGCATCGAAAGACGCTTACCGGAAACCACGCCGCAAGTCACTGGCAGAACCAGCTTGGATGTGTCGTTTGAAACGGTGGAGGCGTGGGGCGACCCGCTAACTTCTGAACCACGCGCACACGTCACCGTTCACTTCAATCGGAGGAAGCAGTTTCTTTCGGTGGCCGCGTTCGCAATGAATGACGACTGCGGTGTGCTTGGGCAGACTGCGCAGCAGGTGCGGCTTGATCTTGTGTTCTTCCTGCTCGGAGTAGTTTCGCGACATTTTTCCACCGGAGTAGCCCCATGACTTTTTGATAGTGCGCTGTTTGCCGAGGAAGTCGGCGCTTTCGAGCGCGCCCTCTTCATCGGCGGCTTTGAAGACGAGGCGGTTGCGGAGGTTGAGGGTGAAGACGCGGGCCTTTTCGCGGCCGAGGGGAGGAATGAAGGAGGTCGAGGACTGCGCGGCGGCGACGACGGTGGCCTGCGCTTCACGAATGACGTCGATGCAGTTGTAGTCGCTCATGCCTTCCTCGCTCGCGGAGACGAACCTTTGGGCTTCGTCGGCCCAGAGGATGAGCAGGTTGTCGGTCTTTCGCTCCTCGGCAGGTTTGTCGAAGCGGCGGAGCGCGTGGGTATAGAAGAGCATCTTCAGGAAGGTGTTCACGTAGCGACGCTCGACTTGGAACTTCTGCGGCATGGCGACGCAGATGATCTTGCCGCGGTCGATGTCGGCGAAGTCGAAGCTGTTCTCGCCCGCGCAGAAGACCTGGGCGATCTCGGGGGTGATGAAGGGCTGAAGGTAGTTGGCGATCGTTTCCTTCACGCCGCCGATCTGCTCGGGCGGCTGGGAGAGGAAGCGATTGCGAAAATGTTCCGCCAATTCGCGCCGACGCGGGGACTGGTAACCGCTGGCGAGATCGTTCATCGCATCCTCCAAGTCCCGCTCGGCGAGCAGGAGGTGATAAGCGTTCTCCAACGTCACGTCAGCGTCGATCTCGCGCAGCGTTTCCAGCGCGGCGGCGATGTGGGTCTGAGCCTGGTTGCGAAAGAAGCCTTTGTCGCCGGATTGCCCCAGCGAGGAGGCGGTGTCCACGACCGCCTTGGCAAAGGTGTTGTAGGGAATGCTGCGGTCGGACGTGAGGTTGTAGGTGTGCTGCGGTTTCCAGCTTGAGGACGCGCCTTCGGGCCGGACCTGGAGCAGGATCAAGTCGTTCTCACGGCCGAAGTGCTTTGCCATCGCGGAGAGGGTTTCCCAATAGAGTCCTTTGTCGTCGATGCAGAGGCCGCCCCACGTCGGCTCGTTCTGGAAGATTTGGAAGAGCAGCGGAGTGATACCGGAGCGCGTCTTGCCCGAGCCGGTGTCGCCGGTGATGAGCCAGCCTCGGCAGAAATCTTCCCGCGCCCACGTCAGGCCGGCGAGGCGCACGATTGGACGGCGAGCCGGCTTGCGGCGGCTCGTCAGGAGGGCGACGAGCGCGAGCAGCCAAAGCGTGCCTGCGGCGGCGATGGCGAGTTTTACTTCCATACGAACCAGCCGGCACCGAGACCGCATGCGAGTCCGAGTATGAGCATCATGACAATGGTCGCGGCGCGACCGTCGTTCAGGCGCTGGATCGTCTGCGTGAAGGTGCGCAGTTCACCAATGAGAGTGGTGGACTGCGAGACGAAAGCCTTGGAACGGGTGTCGAGCAGCTCCATCGTGGCGCGGAACTCCTCAAAGGAGGGCGGCAGCGCAGCGGTCGCCGCATCCGGCTGCGGCGGGTGCTGAATGGCCAACCGAACGAGGTCGAGCACCGCAATCATAGGGTCGCCAT
>NZ_JBDUCX010000198.1:0-12969 GCF_040003245.1 Chthoniobacter sp. | reverse complement strand
ATTCCTCCCCAGAAATGGGCGGTGCTTCAGATTCAGGAACCGGGCAAGCCACCCGCCCGCCGCGAGCCCTCCGTGCTCCATGAGATCCTGCGCTTCAAAATGCGAGCGCGTATCGCTTTCGCCGCCCGCGCCGTGCAGGATCGCGAGATCGCCCTCCTGCCATGCGCCCTCGAGGGCGCGGAGATTCGGGTGCAGGCCGAAGATGTCGTCGAGCGGCACGGCGTCCTTCTTCGCCACCGCCAGGCGGGGGCGGAATTTGTGATAATTGTCATCCGCCACCGGCGCGACCAGCGTGAGGCCATCCGCCGCGCCACGCAGAAAGACCACGACAAGCGTCCGACGTTCATCGCGGTTGGCGGCAATATTGAGGGAAGTGTTCATGTCAGCAGCGTTGGAACGCGGGGGAAGCCAGCAGCAGGGCGAGGTCGTCGCCGGATTTGACCAGCGCATCACGCTCCTCGGCGTTGGGCTGGCGATTGAGCAGCGTCGCCGCCACGGCGGCATCTCCCCCGAACGCCTTGCTGAACTCCTGGCGCTCGATGTGTGTGCCCTTGATCTTGTTGTTGGCCAGGGCCAGCGCAAACTTCCAGCGCCAGAGCAGCGTGGAGTGCCAGTGCTGCGCCCGCGCCGGATAACCATCGGGCGTCGGATAGCGGAAGGGCACTTGTCCCATCTTTTCGAGATAGGAGAGCAACCCGCGGTCCGCATCAGTCTGGGCATTCGTTGCGCGCAATGCGGAGACGACGTAGTGAAACGGCCGCTTGAACTTGGCGCCCGTTGCGGCCTGAAACTCCGGCGTCGCGAAGAGGGCGCGCAGCGTCGTCTTGATATCGCCGTGGCTGGCGGTGAAGGCGCGCGTCACGGCGTCGACCGCCGCGGGCGGCGGTTCATCGGCGATGAAGCGGATGCATAGTTTCGTGGCGATGAAATGCGCCGTGCTCGGATGCGCGGCGACGATGTCGATTACGCGGTCGAGATCGCCCTCGCCGAGACCGGCGGCGATCTCCTGCCCGAGCACTTGCTTCGCGCCGTTGTCGTGCGCCTCCTTGCGGAACACGACGTGGGCCCGGTCCTTCAGCGGCGAGAGCAGCTTGCCGGAATAGCCGTCGTTCTTCTTCGCGAGAATTGTCCAGCCGGTGAGGCAGCGCGCGACTTCCATCACGTCGTGCTGCGTGTAGCCGCCGTGTACGCCGAGCGTGTGCAGCTCCATCAATTCCCGGGCGTAGTTTTCGTTCGGCTTTTCGCTCGGCGTGCGTTTCACGTTCGCCCGCCCGTCCAGATACCAGAGCATCGCCGGGCTCAGCGCACTCGCCCGGAGCATGTCGCGGAAATTACCGAGTGCGTGCGCGCGAACGACTTCCTGGTCGTCGGAAATCTTGGTGTAGCGGCAGTCGCCCTTGCCCGGGTCGATGTTGAAATGGTCGCTCCAGAATTCGCACATCACCTCGAAGAGCTGCCGTTGCGAATAGACCGCGCGCAGGATCGCCATGCGGCGCAGCACCGGCGGGAGGTACTCGGCATCCTCCTCGTAGGCTTCGCCCAGCGGCTCCCACCAGCACTCCGCAAATCGAGCGGTGGCGCGGTCGCAAAAGCTGTCGTCGATCTTTTCCGGGGCGAGTTGTTCCTCGAGAAAAGCATCCCGTCCCATGGACGCGACGCGGGCGTAGTCGCCTGGCCCAGGGCCGAAGGTCCACCGATTCAGCGCGTGCGCGACCGGGTCGAGCTGTGCCGTGGCCGGTGGTGTCAGCGGACGGTCGAGCGGGCGTTGCAGACCGAGGCCCGCGTACTGGCCCATATTCCCCAGCCAGCCCTGCACGCTCTGGAAGATCGCCCCGCTCAAGGCGAGCGCACTGGCGCCCGTGATCAGGAATTCGCGGCGGGAGGCCGTTTTCACGTGAACAAGGGAGCGGCCGGCACGGGTGGCGGAACGTCCTGGACCCGCGCGCCGGCGCTCGATTTCCAAGGCTTGGCGAGCAGGAAGGCGCCAAAGCCGCTGGCCAGCGCGATGTGCAGCAAAAAGAGCGAGCCGAGCAGCGGCGTGATCAAGACCAGGGCGAGCATCACGCCACCACGCAGCGCCTGTTGCCAGGTATCACTGCTGGCCGAAAGATTGCGCCCGATGCGCAGGGCGATCCCGGCACTGCCGACTAGGGCGATGAGCAGGGCGGCAAAAGTCGCGGCGAAAACCAGGAAGCGCAGCGGGCCGTTGTGGATTTTGGCGTTTTGCAAAAACACCACGATGAGCAGCCCGTAAGTGAAGATCCCCACCAGCGTCGCCCGCAGCGGCCGCGTGTCGTAGATCTCCGCAAAGCTGCGCGTCGCCTTGGGAAACATCCCCGCCGAGGCGACCCAATGGCCGAGGAGGATGAGAAAGGCGGCCGCGTGGGCGCCAACGAAAGCGAGGACAATTCCGGTATAAGGCATGGCTGGGTAGGAGGTTCGCAGGACAAGACGACGCTCCGTGCCGATCGGTTACGGAAAATGCGGAGAAACCGTCCGCGCCGAAGGCGCCTCCTCCCCACCGTCATTCTGAGCTTGCGAAGAACCTCTGATTTCTGCCTTTCGTCACCAATATCGCAAAAGATGGCGCCAAGCTAATGCGGTCGACCACACGTCAGATGCCAGAGCGAGTTCAGAGGTCTCCGCAAGCTCAGAATGACGGTTGGAAGGGGCACGCGCCAGACAAGTTCATGACTCGCTCTAATTTCCTTTCGAGACGAATCCAAGTGGGGGAATGTCGCCGACCGCCATGTTGCTCACCATTACCACGACGCATCAGCCCGCGACCGATCTCGGGCATTTGCTCCGGAAGAATCCGGCGCGCCTGCAAAGCTTCGAGCTAAGCTTCGGCCAGGCGCATGTCTTTTACCCGGAAGCCGGGGAGGAACGCTGCACGGCCGCGCTGTTGCTGGGCGTCGACCCCGTCGGCTTGGTGCGCAATCGGCGTGGCCCGGCGGGCGAGGCGCGCATGCTGGATCAATACGTCAACGATCGGCCCTACGTCGCGTCGTCCTTCCTGAGTGTGGCGCTCGCGGAGATTTTTGGCAGCGCGATGTCGGGCAAGAGCAAGGATCGGCCCGACCTTGTCGACCGGGCGATTCCCCTCGTGGCCACGATCACTGTCCTGCCGTGTCGGGGCGGGGAGGATTTTCTCCGGCGCCTCTTTGAGCCGCTAGGCTACGCCGTGCAACTCGTCGCCCACCCGCTCGACGAGCAATTTCCCGATTGGGGGACGAGTCCCTATTTCACGGTGACGCTGGAGGGCTCGCTGCCGCTGCGGGTCCTGCTCGCGCATCTCTATGTGCTCGTGCCCGTGCTGGATAATGAGAAGCATTACTGGGTCGGCGACGAGGAGGTGGAGAAACTCTTGCGGCACGGCGATGGCTGGCTCGCGGCGCATCCTGAACGCGACGCCATCACCCGGCGTTATCTCAAGCATCGCCGCGATTTGGTGGACGATGCCTTGCTCCGCCTGACCGATGAGAATGATCCGGATCCCGACCTTAGTGAGCAGCTCCACGCCCGGGAGGAAGCGCAGATCGAGGAGCGGCTCAGTCTCAACGAACAACGCCTCGGCGCGGTCGTCGACGCGCTTCGGGGTCCCGGCGCGAAGCGCGTGCTCGATCTCGGTTGCGGGGAAGGCAAGCTGGTCCGCGCGCTGCTCCAGGAAAAATGCTTCGAGGAGATCGCCGCCATGGATGTTTCCCATCGTTCGCTGGAAATTGCCGCGGAGCGGCTGCACCTCGACCGTCTGCCGCCGATGCAGAAGGACCGTGTGCGCCTGCTGCACGGCTCCCTCATGTATCGCGATCAAAGGCTGGCTGGCTACGACGCGGCGGCGGTCGTCGAAGTCATCGAGCATCTCGATCCGCCGCGCCGCGCCGCCTTTGAACGCGTGCTCTTCGAGTTTGCGCGCCCGGGCACGGTCGTCATCACCACGCCCAATGCGGAATTCAACGTGCAATGGGAGGCCCTGCCCGCGGGAAAATTCCGCCACAAGGATCACCGCTTCGAGTGGACGCGCGCCGAGTTCCAAAGCTGGGCCACGGCGCTCGCGCAACGCTTCGGCTACGCCGTGCGCTTCGCCCCCGTCGGGCCGGAGGACGAACTCGTCGGTTCGCCCACCCAGATGGGCATTTTTACCAGGAGCCTCGGATGAAGATCACCATTCCAGAACTCGCTCTCGTCGTCCTGATTGGCCCCTCCGGGTCGGGGAAATCGACGTTTGCCCGGACGCATTTCAAGGCCACGGAAGTATTGTCCTCCGATGCCTGCCGCGGCCTCGTCAGCGACGACGAGAATAACCAGGCGGCGACGAAAGACGCCTTTGAAGTGCTGCATTTCATCGGCGCCAAGCGACTGGCGGCGGCGAAGCTCACGGTCGTGGATGCGACGAATGTGCAGGAGGAGGCGCGCAAGCCGCTCGTCGCCTTGGCGCGCGAATACCACTGTCTGCCGGTGGCGATCGCTTTCGATTTGCCGGAGAAGCTTTGCCAGGAGCGCAATCGCGGCCGGGCCGATCGCACGTTCGGGCCGCATGTGATCCGCCAGCAAAGCCAGCAATTGCACAAATCGATCCGCCGGCTGGAGCGGGAAGGGTTCCGCCATGTGTTCGTCCTGTCTTCGCCGGAGGAGGTGCAGGCCGTGACGGTCGAGCGGCAGCCGCTTTGGAACAATCGCCGCGCGGAACACGGGCCCTTCGACATCATCGGGGATGTGCATGGTAGTTACGACGAGTTGGTTCAGCTTCTCGGAAAACTGGGCTACGCCGCACAACCGGGCGGCGCGTGGACGCACGCCGAAGGGCGGAAACTGATTTTTGTCGGCGACCTCGTGGACCGCGGGCCGAAGATTCCGGAAGTGGTGCGGCTGGTGCTCGAATCGACGAAAGCCGGCGCGGCGTTTTGCGTGCCGGGAAACCATGACATCAAGTTCATGCGCGCGGTGTGGGGAAAGAATGTGCAGGTGAAACACGGACTCGCCGAGTCGCTGGCGCAGTTTGCCGCTTATGAGCAGCACTACCATGGCTTCAGCCGCGTCGCGGCGGAGTTCATCGACTCCCTCGTCAGCCATTATGTTTTCGATGACGGTTGTCTTGTGGTTGCGCATGCCGGCATGAAGGAGTCGATGCAGGGGCGTGGCTCCGGACGGGTGCGGGAGTTTGCGCTCTATGGCGAGACGACGGGCGAAACCGATGAGTTCGGCCTGCCGGTCCGCTACAATTGGGCGGCGGATTATCGCGGCCAGGCCATAGTCGTCTACGGGCATACGCCGGTGCCGGAGCCCGAATGGCTCAACCGCACGATCAATATCGACACCGGCTGCGTCTTCGGCGGGAAGCTGACGGCGTTGCGCTATCCCGAAAAGGAATTCGTCTCCGTGCCGGCGATGCGGACGTATTGCGAACCGGCGCGGCCTTTCATCCTCCCGCCGAGTGCGCCGGCGCTCACGGCGCAGCAGCAACTCGATGATGTGCTCGACATGGAAGACGTGCTTGGCAAGCGGATCATCTCCACGCGCCTGCATTACAATGTGACGATCCGCGAAGAGAATGCCGTGGCGGCGCTCGAAGTCATGAGCCGTTTCGCGGCGAATCCGAAATGGCTGATCTACCTTCCCCCGACGATGTCCCCGACGGAGACGACCAGCGCTCCGGGGCTGCTGGAGCATCCGGCGGAAGCCTTTGCCTACTATCGCCGGGAGGGAATCACCCGGGTCGTTTGCGAGCAAAAGCACATGGGCTCGCGCGCGGTCGTGGTGGTCTGCCGGGATGAAGAAGCGGCCCGCCGGCGCTTCGGCATCGTGGGAGAGAGCGGCATCTGTTACACGCGCACCGGGCGGCGATTCTTTGAGGACACGCGCCTGGAAAACGAGTTGCTCGCGACCCTTCGCGGCGCGCTGACGGCGGTGGATTTCTGGACGGAATTTGCCACCGACTGGGTCTGCCTCGACTGCGAACTGATGCCGTGGTCCGCGAAAGCGCAGGAGCTTTTGCGCCAACAATACGCGGCCGTCGGCGCGGCGGCGCTCGCGGCTTTGCCGTCGGCTGTCGGCGCGCTCGAGATGGCGCTGAGCCGCGGCCTGGAAGTGGCGCCCTTGCTCGCCGCGACTCGTGAGCGGCACGCGATGGCGGGGCAATATGTGGAATCCTACCGGCGCTACTGCTGGCCGGTCCATTCGCTGGCGGATTTGCAACTGGCCCCTTTTCACCTCCTCGCCGCCGAAGGCAAAACTTTCTGCGACCAGGATCATGTCTGGCACATGGAAACGCTGGCCTGGATTTGTGCGGCCGGGCCAGGGTTGCTCCTCGCGACTCCTTTCCTGACCGTCGATCTCCAGGACGCCGAAGCCGAGGCGCGCGCCACGCGCTGGTGGGAAGAGCTGACCGAGGCCGGAGGAGAAGGGATGGTGGTGAAGCCGTTTGATTTCGTCGCGCAAGGGCGGCGTGGTGTCACGCAGCCCGCCGTGAAATGCCGCGGCCGGGAGTATCTCCGCATCATCTACGGCCCCGAATACACCGCCCCGGTCAACTTGGAACGCCTGCGCTCCCGGGGCGTCTCCGCCAAGCGCTCCCTCGCTGCGCGCGAATTCGCCCTCGGCGTCGAAGGATTGGAGCGCTTCGTCGCCCGCGAACCGCTGCGTCGCGTCCACGAATGTGTCTTTGGCGTTCTGGCCCTGGAGAGTGAGCCCGTCGATCCGCGGCTTTGACGCAGCGCCGCGGTGGGCTCCATGGGCTCTGTTGGCTCCATGGGGCTCCATTGTCGAATATGGCGTATTAGAGGGGTAAAAACCCCATTTCCCTACGCCAACTGCAACTGCGCCTTGAGCAGCAGGGTGATCGCCTTCACGCTCAGCTCGTGGAGATTGAAGGGCTTGGCGATGAAATCATTGCCGCCGCTCAAGCTCGACTGCACCCGGTTTTCCAAGGTGGCCAGGCCGGTGAGGAAGACGACCGGCGTCTTCTCGTGGATGGCTAGGGCGCGCGTCTGTTTGCACAGTTCGAAGCCGTCCATGCCAGGCATGTTCACGTCGAGGAAGATGAGATCGTAGCGGCTGCCGGCCAGTTCGCCGAGGGCGATGGCGGGGTCTTGCGCGTAGGTGGTGCGCATGCCCGATTCCTCCATGGCGAGCGCGATGCTCTCGCAATTGCCGAGGTCATCGTCCACCGCGTAGATCAGCGCGGTCGCGGGGTCCTTGACCTGCGCGAGGTTCTTTTCCTTCATCAGCGCGGCGAGGAATTCGATCGTCTGGTGGACCGTGCGCAAGGTCGAGGGGTTGACCTGCTCGGGGATCTCGTAGAGGCCGCGCGTGAGCTCGGCAAAGGATGCGCAGAGCCGATGCAGGGCGATCAGACCGCTGACGCGGGCGCGCTCGGCAAAGCTTTCCACGTGGCAGTGCAGCTCATTGAGGAGACTCAGGTCGCTGGGAGTCTTGGTGAATGATTGGAAGCAATGGCGCATCGCGCCCAACACACTGCGGGATTCCTTTTCGGTCAGTGGATCGGTGATCGCCGCCACGGGAGCGGCCGGGCGGGCGGGCTGGATGGCCTCGGGAGCCGGGGCGACAGGGGAGAGTGAGCCGGGAGCCGTTTCGATAATATCCGTTTCGGCAGTGGCGGCCGGCGCGGACTCGGAGGTGGCCGCGTCGCCCGCGACCATGCTGGCAAAATCGGATTTCGTTTTGCCTTCCTTCGTGGCGCGCGTCGCGGCCTGGGCGAATTTTACCTGCAAGCGGGCTTCGGCGAGATTAGCGCTCAGTTCGCGGATTTCGCGTTGGGCGGATTGTAATTGCGTGGCCACGTCGATGCTCTCGAGGCGTTGCTTTTCAAACCGTTGGCGGGCGTCGGCGAGCTCGTCCTTTTGGGTTGCCGCCTGCTGGCTCGCGGTCTCCAGCGCGGTGACCTGGGCCTGGAGCGCGTTGAGCTGCGTTTCGAGCTCGATCGCGTTTTCCGTGGAAAGTTTGCGCGTCTGGTCGCGCTCGCGAATGATGTGGTCGATCTGCTTTTGCGCGGCGGTCAGCGAGGTCAGCGCGGCGTCGCGGTCGCGGGCGATCGTGTCGATTTCCTGCTGCGCGTTGCTGTGCTTGCTGCCCGCCTGCTCGGCGACCAGTTGCAGCGCGGTGAGCTGCTCGTTCATTGCCTCGATGCGCTGGCGGAGATTGTTGGCTTCGTGGCGGGCTACGCGCGATTGCGTTTCCAGCGCCGCCAGTTTCTCGTGCGCCTCGGCGAGCGCTGCGCTGGAAGTCTGCGCCTGCTCGTCGCGGAAGGCCTGGAATTGACCGCGCAATTCCTCGAGCTCGCGAGCTTGTTCCTGGGCCCGATTGCGCGCGACATCGCGTTCCTGGGTGAGGCTGCCGACCTGCGCCCGCGCTTCGCCCAAGGCTGCCGTGTGCTCGGAGTCGGATTGCAGCGCCGCGGATTTCTGCTCGGCCAGGTCCAGGTATTTTTTGCGCTGCGCGTCGACCTCCGCGGTCAACTGCTCGACCTGTCGCGCCGTAGCATCGCGATCCGTGGTGATGATGTCGAGCTGGCGGCGAAATTCGGCGGCCTCATCCGCGGATTGCTTGCCCGTCTTCTGCGCGGCTTCGATCTGGTATTCGAGCTCGGCGACCTGGTCCTCGGCATGGCCGAGCCGCGTGTTGAGCTCGAGAATCTGCGCATGCGCGCCATCACGGGCCTGGCGGATGGTGAGCAGTTGCTTCTGCGTCTCCGAGACCAGGCGCGCCTGTTCCTCGTTGCCGCGCTGGAAGGTGTCGAACTTGCGCGCCGCTTCATCCCGCTGGCGGACGGCATCATCGCGCTGGCGCTGGGCGTCATTGCGCTCGCGGACGACGGCTTCGTTCTTTTTCGTCGCGTCGGCCAACGCCTGTTCGTGGCGCTCGGCTTCCTCCTGCGCGGCGTCGCGTTCCTCGATGAGCGAGGTGATCTCGACGAAGTGCGAACGCAGCTCGCGTTCGTTGGCGCGCAAGCTTTCGATCTGTTGATGAGTGCGGGTCAGTTCGAGCGCGAGGTCGTCGCGCTCCCGTTCGATGGCGTTGACCTGGCCGCGGGCATCGCGGGCCGTTTGTTGCAGCTGCTCGATCAGGGTCCGGATTTCGAGCGTCGGATCGGTTTCTTCGCTAATGGCATTCACCGGCAGATTGGTAATAGGAAGCGCAGTCCGGCGTTCTTTTTTGGGCCGGAATTCGGAGTAATCGGAAAGTTTGTGCGGTTGGGACATACGCGGGAAGGGCGGCACAGATGCCGGATTGCCCCTGTGCGGGTTATTTCCTGAGCACGCGATGTACCTTGGAAAAGCGTCGCTCCAGAGTAGAACGGGCCAAATTACGCATTTCCGCTACTCTGTGGCGGGAAACACTTTACGCGTACGAAACGGACAGAAGTGCGCGATTCCGCCTATAGTCTACAGAGAAACCCCGATAGGGTCCGTCGCCACAAGGCTGCGTAATGTTGCGGCTGGAAGTTACACAGAGTCCCGCGCTTTTGATAAATGTGACAAATTCCTCAAATAAATTCTTGAGGCCTTAATCTGGTGATAATTCTCAGCGAAGAGAGGGGGTTCTCTCACTTTCTATAATTGATAGAAGGCAACGAAACGACTTTGCGAAACGGGCGGGAGAACCCGTGCGCTGACTTCGCGGGCGCTAGCGGACTCCCGCGACTTGAAACCCTTCGCCTTCGAGAGCCGCGCGCACCCGGCTGGCCTGGTCGCCTTGGATCTCGATCGTCCGTCCCTTCACCGTGCCTCCGCACCCGCAAGCCGCCCGCACCTTCTTCGCCACCTTCTCGATGACCGACGCCGGCAGATGCGTCGCAAACTCGTCCACCACGATTACCGTCTTGCCTCCGCGGTGGGCCGTCTCGCGCCGCAGCACCACGCGCCCCATTTTCCAGAGCGTCTGTGGGGAATCGGCTATCGGCACTGGCGGCGGACCGGCCGGCAGATCGGGCAGATCGAGCCCGGAAAAGGCGGCATTCAGATTCGGACGCGCAGATTGCGCGGCATTGGTGTCGAGGCGCTTTTTGGGTTCGGGGCGCATGAGATGAAAAATTCGAAACGGTGGCGTTTTGTCAGTGGGTCGCCCCAACGAGGAGCGCCCCAATTCTAGGCGCTGGAATTGGTGTGGGCAAGGCAAGCGCCGCTTCGCGCGCAGCCACTTTATTTCCGTTCGTCCTTGGGTGGCGCGCTTTCGGTGGCCGGCGCGGTGGCGCGGATCTCCGGGTGCCGGATATTGCCGCCGAGATTGGCCGCGCGGCCCATGAGCGCCGTCTCGGCCAGCGCCAGGACGAATACGACCGCCGCAGTCCCGCGCGAGAGGTGAGGGAGTTTGCGACCGAGCCACAGCACCGCGAGGGCTACGGCGCCCAGAATGCCCACACAGATGAAGGCCAAATTGGCGGCGGCTTCGTGCGCGTGAACCAGCTTGTCGTCCACATCCGCCAATTCCATCAAAGCCTCATCCGCGCTACGCCCGGTGAAGAAGACCGGCACCGTCGCGAGCGCCAGCAGCACCAGAGCCCCGAGGCTTACCCGGTAAAGCTCGCCCCGCTCCCGCACGAGCGCGTAGCCGAGCAGTAGGACGACGAGGAATACGCCGACGACTGGTATGTGGTTGATGGCGAGGTGCCAGTGGGGAGCGTTCATCATTTACCGTATTCGCAGCGGGCGAGCGCACTGGCTGTGGGCGGCGACAATCTTCGCATTCCACCGAACCATCCGGGAGGAGCGGTGCGATGCAAGGGGTGGAGGTCGCCATGATTACCGCTTTCCTTGGATTTTCCGTTCTCGTCCTGCTCCTCACCAGCCGCCTGTGGCTGGCCTGAAAACTACTTCTCGATGCGCAGGCGGCGGGCGGAGTCGGCGAGCTGGGTGAGGCGTTTCTTGATGTCCGCGTTGGTGATCCTGCCTCCCTCGAAATCATCGCCGGTCGCGTAGACGAAGCGCGGCAGGATGATGCAGCGAAAATCGAGCATCAGCGAATTGGCCAGGCCAATGATCGACATGTAGCTCGACATTCCGCCCGCCGCGCAGGCGAAGCCGACGATCTTGTCTTCCCACGCGCCGCCCGTTAGCTCGACGAGGTTTTTCACCGCCGCATTGGCGTCGAAATTGTAGATAGGTACTGCCAGCAGGAGGACGCGCGCCGCCGCGATCCGCTCGCGCAGCTTCTCGACGTTGGGATCGTCATAGGCGGCATCCCCATCGCACATCGGCAGCGAAAACTCGCGCAAGTCGAGATGCTCACCGCCGAGCTCTTTCGTCAGGTACAGTCCCATCAACCGGCTCACACTGGCCGGCCGCAGCGAGGCGGAGATGATCAGATATTCGGCAGGCATAGGTTATCTGGATTGCAGTTCCGCCAATTCGCGCGCGGCGCCGTCGGCCAGCCCCCGAATGGCAGCAAGGTGCAAATCCGATCGAAAAGAAGACGGCATCGTGCTCCATGACGCATATAGGAACAACGCCGCAGTGGCCATCGATACCGCGATCGCCAGCAGCACCGAAACGTGGACGAGCGCCATCCCGATGAACAGCGCCGGCACCAATTGCCACATCTGCATGGGCGCAAACCACAGGGCAAAGTGGATGACTACTCTTTCCGCATGTAGGTGAAACTCAATAGTCCCCCTCGTGAGGCCGCGCAGCCCGGGAGTGCGCCAGAGACTCGCCTTGGGATTCTCCCGGCGCCGCCGAATGGCGGTCGAGTAAACGGCGTTGCCTCGGAATTCCAGGCGATCCTGAATCCTGTGCAGGTCGCGCGCGTCGTTGGCTAACAACCACTGCTCAACACCGTCCACGACTCGCGATGACTTCGAAGGCGCGTCGATGTCCACTGTCAGTGAGCCTTCAATGCTGAATGGGAAAGCCATGGCTGGCCACAAATGTAGCGGTAGATGCGCCGCTGCCAAAGTCTTTCAGAATCAGGGCGAGGCATCCAACCCACCCGTGTGCCTGAAGCGCATGTGGGCACGACGGTCGCTGTGACCTCTCTTTTTCTACGATTCGACGGGCCGGGCCACTTCGTAATTCCAGCAGGAAGTGAAATTGCCGGGAATAGTCTCGCCGCACGCGGGGCATTTCCATTCGCTGCTTACCGGGGGTGCGGCATTCCGGAGGCCGTGCAGAAGCTCCATCGCTTCCGGATAGTCCTCGTCGTGGAGCACGCAGAGCGTGGGCCAGAAATCCGGGAGCGGCAGGAATGCGACGAGGATGCCGCCGGGGATGGCCTGCTGCATGGCATCGTTGCGCACGAAGCAAGGGATGTCCGCACCCTCCAGCACTGTCTGGCAAAGACCGACGCGCGCGGGGGATGAAGCGCGAAAGACTTCTTTCATCCCGCCTTCTTAACAGGATAGCGCGCCTTTGAAAACAGCGGAGGAGGACGCCTTCGCCGCTTACATCAAATTCGCCGCGACCTCGGCCATCTCGCTGCGTTCGCCCTTGAAGAGGTTCACATGCGCCATGAAGGGCTGGCCTTGCAGGCGGTTGCGGGTGAAGACTAGGCCGTTGGTGTGCGCATCGACGTACGGGTTGTCGATCTGCGCGAGGTCGCCGATGAGGATGATCTTGCTTCCCTTGCCCATGCGCGTGACGAGCGTCTTGGCTTCGTGCGGGGTGAGCTGTTGCGCTTCGTCCACGATGAAGATGGCGCGGGGCAGGGAGCGACCACGGATGTGGGCGATGGCCTCGATCTCGAGCAGGCCGGCTTGCATCAGCGGTTCGTAGGGGCGGGCAAATTTGCTGTTGCCGTTGCTGCTCTGCGTGGGCGGTGACGACGGGCCGTCGGACTTGCGCTTCGATTGCTTTTTCTTGTCGAACTGCTCCGGCTTGCGCGGACGTGAGAGCAGCAGGTCGAGCGCATCGTAGGCCGGCTGCACCCAAGGCTGCATCTTCTCTTCCATGCGGCCGGGGAGGAAGCCGATGTCGCGGCCGGTGGGCATGATCACGCGGGTGATGAGCATCTTTTCGT
>NZ_JBDUCX010000025.1:0-39329 GCF_040003245.1 Chthoniobacter sp. | reverse complement strand
GGTATCGGCGGCGGTGGGGGCGGCGAGCGTCACCGAGGAGCCTTGGTGGTGAAACGCGCCTTGGGGTAGGGGGGCCGGGGTGGAGGGCGGAGCGGGGGGCTTCAGCGGCTCGTCGTTGACGGTCGGGGGCGCGGGATGGAGCTTGGCCAGGCCGGTGGGTTCGGCGACGGAGGCTTGCAGCAGCTTCTGGTAGTAGAGGCGGACGATGTAGCCGTAGTATTTGCGGTCGACGATTTCTTCGGCGGTGGTGGGCGGCTTGGGGAGCTGGTATTCGATCTCGAGTTGCTCGGTGTCGGAGCCGTTCCAGTTGGCGGGGGGATTGAGCCAGTGCGACTTGATGTTGGCCGTGGTTTCCTCGATGCGTTTGCCATCCACGAGTTCGTAGAAGAGGACGTGCATGATGAGTTCATGGACGTCGATGCGGGCCTTGAGCCGCGCCTTGACGGGGATGTGCAGGAGGAAGTGCGCGGCGGATTTGCCGTCGAGCTGGTCTTCGCGGGTGATGGGCAGGAGGCCGAGCAGGGAGCCGCTGGCGATGCCCTCGACGGGCGCGGTGAGATCGGGCGAATTCTCCGCGCCCTTGGTGTCATCGCCGGGGCGGGTGAGGGTATGGGCGGCCTTGAGCTTGGCTTCCGCCAACGAAAAATACAGGCCGGCGCCCGTTCCCAGGTCATAGACTTTCTGCCAATGCTCGAGCGCCTGCTTGGGGAGTCCGGCGTTTTCGGAAGTGACGGCCAGTTCGACGAAGGGGACGGGGTTGTGATCGTCGAGCGTGGCGGCTTCCTGGAATTGGGTCATCGCGGTGGGGGCATCGCCGCCTTCGCGCAATTGGCGGCCTTTGCTCAAGAGCTCGCGGACGCGGGTGTCGCGATCGGTCTCTGCGGGGGATGGGGTGGCGGCGGGTGAAGTGGACGGGGCATCGCGCGGGGTGAGATCGGCGACGGGGGGCTGGGAGGCGGGCGTTTGCGGGTGCCACAGACTGGGCTGCAGGTTTACGAGCGGAATGGCGACGGCGGCGGCGAGCAAGGCGGCGCCGCAGACCCAGGCGGTGGTCTGTGCTCCGCGGTGCGCCTTCATGGCCATGAGGTCCTGCAGCGTCACATTGGGGTGCGCTTGCAGCGGCTCGGGCACGGGGGTGGCATCGAGCAGCACGGTGACGATCTCTTTTTCCGCGGCGATCGCGGATTGCCATTCGCCGGTCAACGATTCGGAGCGGAGGGCGTGCCGGCTCCAGAAGATGACGAACGTGGTGGCCTGGGCGAGGGCGGCGGCGAGGCGTTCGGGCCAGCGATTGCCGGGATCGACGCGGTTGAGATCCAGGAAGGCGTCCGGGTTCGCCGAGCGGAGCAGGGCGAGGAGGGGCTGGGCGAGGGCGCGGTCTTCGCGCGCATAGGTCGCAAAGAAACGCTGGTCCGAATGGGTCATGGGGTGCGGGAATCTCGCAAAAGGTGCGGGCGGATACAAGGGGAGGTCGGGGTGTTCATACCATCGGCGACACCAGGCTCCCGCGGCGGTAAAACTAGAAACTAGAGCCGAGGCTTGGCCAGACGCCTGTGGTGCTGTGGGGGCAAACCAGAAACCAGAAATCAAGATGCTTCCATTGGCTCCATGGGCTCTATCGTCTCCATTGGCTGGGTGGGCTCCATTGTCGAATTTGACCGATTAGTCGCAATTTATTGCCATTGTTTTTTCACACCTTGCGGCCGAACTTTTTCTCCAGCTCGCTGTAGCTCATCTGGATCATCGTGGGGCGTCCGTGCGGGCAGCAGTAGGGGAGGTCGCAGGCGAGGAGGTCCTGGATGAGGCGGACGAGTTCGGGCTCGCGGAGGAAGTCGTTGGCCTTGACGGCGTGACGGCAGACGGTCTTGGCGATCATGTCTTCGCCGAGGCGCAGCTTGCTGGTCTGCGCGCTGGTCTCGCGCAGGTCATCGATGATCTCGCGCAGTAGCTGGGCGGGTTCGCTGCCGCGCAGGAAGGTGGGCAGGCTGTCGATCTTGAAGGTGCCCGCGCCGAAGGGCTCGAGGCCGATGCCGGCTTGGTTGAGGACTTCGAGGTGGCGGGTGATCCAGTCGCCATCGCGCGGGCTCACTTGCAAGGTGAGTGGCAGGAGCAGGCGCTGCGTGGGCACGCCTTGCGACTCCATGCGCTTGAGCATCTCCTCGAAGAGGATGCGCTCGTGGGCGGCGTGCTGGTCGACGAGCACGAGCCCGCTGGCGTTTTCCATCAGGACGTAGAGCTTGCCGAGGACGCCGAGGATCTTGAAGTCGTTGGCGGGGGAGGGAGTGGATTCGAGTGCGGGCTCTGGTGCTTGCGGCGCGGGCTGCGGTTCGGTCTTCGGTGGTGGTGCGGGGAAGGTGCTCCAGTCGTGGCGGAGGGCGACTTGCTCGTGGATGGGAATGAGCGCGGGCGTCTCGGGAATGGGTGGAGCGGGGGAGGCGAATATCTCGGCAGGTGGCGTTGGGCGGAAGGTGGCGCTCCACTCGGCGCGGTCGGTCTCGAGCGTGCGGCGGGTCGCCTCGACGATGGCATCGCGGACTTCGGCAGAGTTGCGGAAACGGACTTCGCGCTTCGCCGGGTGCACGTTCACGTCCACCGCCGCGGGGTCCATGTCGATGAAGAGGAAGGTGACGGGGTGCTGCCCTTTCATCAACGCGGTGTGGTAGCCCTCGCGCAGGGCGAAGTTGAGCGTGCTGTTTTCCACGGCGCGGCCATTGAGGAAGACGAGCTGTTGCGCCCGCGAACTGCGGCTCACGCCCGCTTTGCCGAGGAAGCCGCGGATGCAAATATGGTCGGCGGTGAACTCGGGCACCTCGAGCAATTCGGCGGCCAGCGCCGCACCGCAGAGGTCGCGGATGCGCTCGCGGAGATGGTTGGTGGGCGGCAGTTGGTAGACCACGCGCTCGTCATTCACGAAGACGAAGCCGATCTCCGGATGACCGATCGCCTGCAGGTGAAGCTGGTGCTCGACGTGGCTCGACTCGGTGTTCTCCGTGCGCAGGAACTTGCGGCGCGCGGGGAGATTGTAGAAGAGCGAGCGCACTTCGATCTGCGTGCCGGGAGCGTCGCCGGAATCCTTCACGCTCTCGATCTTGCCGCCATTGACGATGACCTCCGTGCCGGCGAGCGCGCCCGCTTCGCGCGTCGCGAGCCGAAAGCGGGAGACGCTGGCGATGCTGGGCAGGGCTTCGCCGCGGAAACCGAGGGTGTGGATGGAGGCGAGATCTTCGCCTGTGCGAATCTTGCTGGTGGCGTGGCGCTCGAGGCAGAGCAGGGCGTCGTCGCGATCCATCCCGGAGCCGTCGTCGACCACCCGGATGGAGGAGATGCCCCCGCGGCGGATGAGCACTTCGATCTTGCGGGCACCGGCATCGATGGAGTTCTCGACCAGCTCCTTGACCACGCTGGCCGGGCGCTCCACGACCTCGCCCGCCGCCACCTGGCTGGCGACTTGTTCAGAGAGAAGAGCGATGCGGGACACGGGAGGGCTGTAGGGAAGGGAGGGGATTAAGAAGCCGAAAGTGAACGCCAGAGCCTGTCACTTGTCACTTTCCTCCTTCACAATCCACTGTTAACGTCCCTTCCGATGATTCTAGTCACTGAACCGGCAATCCGGCAGCTTCAGGTTATGTTGCGCGAGCAGGATGACCAAACCAAGGGTCTGCGCATTTACGTCGAGAACGGCGGCTGCGCGGGCTTGCAGTATGGCATGGGCTTCGATCATGCGCAGGTCGGCGACGAGGTGGTGGAGCGCGACGGAGTGAAGGTGATCGTGGCCGAACAGAGTAGGCATTTTCTCGATGGATCGACGATCGACTATAGCGACGACCTCGCCGGGGCGGGCTTCCGCATCCAGAATCCGAACGCCGCACGCAGTTGCGGTTGCGGCACCTCCTTCGAGCCCGCCGAAGCCGAAGCCAGCACTCACAATTGACTTTCTGAGGCGCCCGGCGCTTCCTCCGCTTTCCCATGGCCGACGATTTTTACGGATACGACGAAGCTGAAGCCGAGCCGAAAGGCCACGACAACCTCTTCCTTTGGACGATTTTCATCCTGCTCCTGATCGGGGCGGCGTTTGCCTGCTGGATGGGCAGCTTCTGGATCTTCGGCCATCCGGAAAAGCCCAAGGCCTATGAGATTCTCTTGAAGCTGAAGAAGCTGGACGCGCCGCTGCGGTTTGAGGTCACGGCGGCGCCGCCGGGGGAATTTCTCACGGCGTCGAAGCTCTTCGAGCGCTACGGGAAGTTCTCGCGGCTCGAGCTGGAAAACGAAAATGCGGAACTGCTGCGCAATTACATCCGCAACTACCGCGAGACCAAGAAGCTCGTGACGTATGTGACCGGGCGCTACGTGATCCTGGACTCTACCGAGTTGAAGCCCTCGGACATGTTCCCCTCGGGCATGGTGGCGCTGGCGCAAGCGGCGGAGTATCCGCAGGTGGTCATCGAGCACGTTTACACGACGCCCCCGCGCAATGTGCCGATCCTCCGGACGCTGTTGCAGACCGGTATGGATATGAAGCTGGAGCGCACGAACGACCTCTCGGCCGTGATCCATGTCGAAAGAATCCCCGACGGGCGCATGCAATTCACGGTGGTGCCGCTGCTCTATGGCACGTATGCGCTCAAGCAGGGCTCGGGCACGTTCAGCCTCGAGCCGCCGCTGAGCTTGAACATGGTGCCGGGTCTGCCGGTGATGAAAGGGCAGTTCCTTAAGGAAGGCTTGCAGAAATTCGCCAACTATCGCCGCGATCATCCGCTCACTCCCGGGGAGACCAATCCGGCGGATCCCAATGCCCAGACCAAGCCGGAAATCGTGCGGGTCGATGTCGTGGAGCCAGGCAAGACGACCCCCGAGACGGGGCCCCTCCCGCAACCCAACGTGGCGACACCCGTTCCCATCGCTGGCCAGCCCACGCCGAAGTACGTGGCGTCGGCCCAACCCACACCCCTCCGTGCCCCCACGCCGACACCGCGCCTGCTGGTGACGATGATTGCCACCCCGACCCCGAGGCCGACCGTGCAGGAATCTCCAGGAATTACGCCGCTGCCCGCGAGCGCGACGCCGTTGCCGCGGACGTCGCCCGACGGTGTGCCGCTGCAACCTTTCATCGCCGCCCAGCGCGATCCCAACATGAACAGCACAGGCGCGACCTGGCGCACCTATCCGCCGGGACAGGCACCGCCCGCGCGTGGCGTCTCGCTCGAGGAAGTGGGCACGCTCGCCGATCGCGGCGACGTCGGCGAGCGGCTCTATCTACGAGGCGAATTCCGCGTGACGGCCTCCGGCACCAGCCGGGCGGTCTTGCGTGATGCGACGCGCCCCGACGACCAATCGCCGCGTATCGTCGTCGAATATCCCGCCGGGGCGGTGCCCCCGCAGGAGAAGGACCGGTTCGTGCGCGATGCGGCGCGGCCCTATTTGATCAGTGATATCCGTCGCGGAGCGGACGGTGTGGTGACGATCTACGTCCGCGAAATCATCAAATAATCGGGCGTCAGCGCTCTTTCGTTCCTCGATCCGTTTTCCGTTAACGGGAATATTCATTTGCGCTTTCCGGTGCGGTGCCGAGAATTGCCGCTCTTTTTTCCAATCCATGTCCAAGCCCAAAGTACTCGTCGCCGATCCCATCGCCCAACGGGGCATTGATGAACTCGCCAATGGCGGTTCGCTCGATGTCACCGTCAAAATCGGCCTCAAGCCCGATGAACTCCTCGCCATCATCGGCGAATTCAACGCCCTCGTGGTGCGCAGTGAAACCAAGGCGAATGCCAAGGTCATCGAAGCTGCGCACAACCTGAAAGTCATCGGCCGCGCCGGCGTCGGGGTGGACAATGTGGATGTCGAAGCCGCGAGCAAGCGGGGCATCATCGTAATGAACACGCCCGGTGGAAACACCATCTCCACGGCGGAGCACGCGTTTTCGCTCATGGTCTCCACCGCGCGCAATATCCCGCAGGCCGATGCCAGTGTGAAGAGCGGCAAATGGGACCGCAAGACCTTCGTTGGCGTCGAACTCTACAACAAGACGCTCGCGATTCTGGGCATGGGCCGCATCGGTACCGAGATCGCCCGGCGCGCCATCGCCTTCGGCATGCGCGTGCTGGCCTACGATCCCTATCTCTCGGTGAGCCGCGCCCGCTCGCTCCAGGTGGAACTCGTCGAGAGCCTCGACCAGATCATTCCGCAGGCCGATTTCATCACGCTCCACATGCCACTCACGGCGGAGACGAAATACATGATCAACGCCGAGCGCCTGTCGAAGACGAAGAAAGGCGTGCGCATCGTCAATTGCGCGCGTGGCGGTCTCATCGACGAGGCGGCGCTGGTCGATGCCTTGAAGTCGAAGCAGGTCGCGGCCGCCGCACTCGATGTCTTCGAAACCGAGCCGCTGCCAGCGGATTCACCGCTGCGCGGTTTGCCCAATCTTATTCTCACGCCGCACCTCGGCGCCTCCACGGCGGAAGCGCAGGAAGGTGTCGGTATCGAAGTGGCGGAACAGATCCGTGCGGCGCTGCTCAGCGGCGAAATCCGCAATGCCGTGAACATGCCGAACATCGACGCCAAGACGCTGGCGATCATCGGCCCGCACATCGCGCTCGGCGAGAAGCTCGGCTATTTCCTCTCGCAGATCGCGGCGAAACGCGTCAACAGCCTGAACATCAATTATTCGGGCAAGATCAATGATGCGGACACCACGCCCATCACCCGCTCGATCCTGGCGGCCTTTCTCCGTGCGGCCGGCGGCGCCGAGGTCAATGTCGTCAATTGCCCGGCCTTCGCCGAGAACCTCGGCCTCAAGGTCACCGAGTCGCGCGAAAGCAGCCAGGGCGACTTTGCGGAACTCATCGAGCTCACCGCGACCGGCGAAAATGGCTGGGTCAGCGTGGCTGGCACGTTCTTTGGCGTCACGCCGCGCATCGTGAAGATCAATGGCCGTCACGTGGAAGCGAAGCCCGAAGGAGTCATCTTCCTGCTCGAGAATCGCGACCGCCCCGGCATCGTCGGCCACGTCGGCACGCTGCTCGGCAAGCACAAGGTGAACATCGCTGGCATGTCGCTGAGTCGCGATGAAGCCGGTGGCGAAGCGCTCACGGTGCTCAATCTCGATTCCGTGCCCGGCGAGGCGCTCATCAAGGACCTGACCGCCGAGGGCGACATTCACACCGCGCAAGTCGTCCAACTCTAGCCCCGTGAAAATCTCCGTCGGTCCCGAAGCTCCAGCCAGGCGCGCCATTACCGTCCGCTTCGTCCCCAAGGACGCACTGGGCAAGATCAAGCCGGCGGTCACTGAAACCGAATTTTCGGGCAAGGCGAACGCGCTTTTCTACGCCCGTCATGAGCGCGTGCTGCACGTGGGCCTGGGCGTGCGCGCGAAGCTCGACTCCGCAGTCTTTCGTTCCGCCGCGGGCGCCGCCACGGCCTTTCTCAAGAAGATCGGCGAGCATCATGTTGCCTTGCGACTGGACGAATGGCCGCAGTTCGCCGGCTCCGCTGTCGAAGGAGCTCTGCTCGCTGACTATCGATTCGAGCGCTTCAAGTCGAAGAAGACAGCGGGTCTGGCCAGTCTTTCCGTGCATGTGCTGGCGGCGGATGTCGCGGCGGCCAAGCGCACGGTGCGCCGGTATCAGGTCGTTGCGGAGGCGACCAATCTCGTCCGGGAAGTGGGTAATCTGCCCGGCAATCTCCTTTATCCCGAGACCCTCGCCGAGCAGGCGGAAAAGCTGGGCCGACGCTACGGGCTCAAGGTCACCGTCTTCGCCGAGAAGTTCCTGCGGGCGCGCAAATTCGGCGGCTTGCTCGCGGTGGGACAGGGCAGTGTGCGCCCGCCGCGGTTGATCGTGCTCGAGCATCGTGGCGGCCCGAAATCGCAGGCGCCGGTGGCTTTGGTGGGAAAGGCCATCACGTTCGATACCGGCGGCATTTCCATCAAGCCGGCCGCCAACATGGAAGAAATGATTTTCGACAAGTGCGGCGGCATCGCGGTGCTCGGGGCCATGGCGGCGCTCGCGGCGTTGGGTGTGAAGCGCAACGTGGTCGGCGTGATCGCCAGCGCGGAGAATATGCCCGGCGGCAACGCCTATCGACCTGGCGACATTGTCACGACGTATGACGGCAAGCATATCGAGATCGTCAATACCGACGCCGAGGGGCGCGTGGTGCTGGCGGATGCCATCGCCTACGCGAGGCGCGACCTCAATGCGGCAGCCATTGTGGATCTCGCGACGCTCACGGGCGCTTGCGGCGTGGCCCTGGGCGAATACGCGGCCGGTTTTTGGAGCAGCGAAGACAAGTTGCAGCAACGCGTTCTCAATGCGGCTGCTGCTGCTGGGGAAAATATCTGGCTCATGCCGCTCTTCGAGGAGTACGAGACGCAGATTCGGAGCGACGTCGCGCTGATCAAGAATTCCGGCGGGCGCCTCGGCGGAGCCTGCACGGCGGCGGCGTTTCTCAAGACTTTTGCCGAGGACACGCCGTGGGCGCATCTTGACATCGCTTATACCGGCCATCGGGAAAAGGACCGTTCGGACCTGGCCAGAGGAGCGACGGGCTTCGGCATTCGCACCCTCGTCGAACTCGTCGAGAACTGGAAGTGACGTAAAGGTTACGCCGCGATAGCGGGCTTCGAGCGGAAATGCGGAAAGAGAAACCCGGTCCGCCGCATGTAATCGCGATAAGCAGGGTCCGCCTCGGACAATCTTTCCTCCTCCAGGCGCGCCCTGGTCACCATGAGGTAAACGAAGCCCGCGCCGAGCAGCAGCATGGCGGGGGAAAAGGAAGAGAGCAGCAAACCGAGCAACTCGATCAGGTAACCGAGATACATCGGATGCCGGACGTAGGTATACGGCCCCTTGGTAACCACCCGCCGTACGGCCACGAGGATGGCGAACGAGCGCCCCAAATTGCAAAGTCCGCAGATGCTGATCACGTAGCCAATACTGCTGATGACGACCGCGGCAGCTGCCGCCGGGACGCGCCACTCGACCGGCATCAGATCCTCGCGCCATGAATCCGGCAGGCGATTCACCCCGCCGTAGAGGAATACGTAATAACTCATCGCCAGCGGCACGGTGATGTGCGTGAGATTGGTGGGCAGATGCTTGGGTGGCCGGTTCAGGAGCAAGGCAATTCCGGTGAGAACGAAGAGGATGGCCAGGAGCACATTCCTCGTTATCGATGCGCAAAAGAGTGGCCACGACATGGGAGGAAAGCCGGCGCGGACCATGCCGTGATATTCCACATAATTGGTGTGGATGGTGTGGATCTGCAGATAGATGAACCAGAGGTAGATCCAAGGGAGGATGTAACGCTCAATGGCAATCGCGGCGCGAGCGAAGCGTTCGGAGATAGGGGTGCCTTGTGGGGAGGGAGCGGGCGGGGCGCCGGAGGTCATGAAAAGATCTTTGAAGGAGTAAGGAGGGCAGCATGAGGGATGGAGGATGCTTGTCAGGTCTAAAGCAGGTAATACGTGAGGATACGGCTCAGTGGGCGTTTACGTTGGTGCCGTGTTGCGGCGAAGGTTCACGGAATGTTTACCGGAGCGTCAAGCGGCCGACACATGAACGGGGCAAAGTTCGGGACATGTTTCGAAATCACTATCGCCGCGGAGAGTGCCGGGATTGCGGGACGGAGTGTGTGTTGCGCCGCCGAGTGCCGCGTCATGAGCTTCACCTGGCGCTGACCATCGCCACGGTGGGTTTTTGGGGATTCTGCTGGATCATCACGGTGATTGCGGCGCGCTGGGAGCCGTGGCGTTGTACGGATTGCCGGCGTCCGCAGGCTGGCGATCCGGCAAGGGACGAAGCGCCGGAACAGTCCGCTACGGAAGCGGGGATCGGATCGAACTTCGGGTTGGTGCACGAGCACTCGGACTGAGAAGCGACCGCGGTGCGGGAGGCAGTAACGGCGCTTGTCTTTTCGAGGGAGGCGCTGTCGGAATGAGCATTTCCCATGAGCAGCGAAGTTTCCTCTCAGCAAGATCCCGCGTCGCGCGGGCGGCGCCTGTGGGAACTCGCGCGGCTTTTTCTCAAACTGGGCACCATCGGCTTTGGCGGACCGGCGGCGCATCTCGCGTTGATGGAAGCGGAATGTGTGCGGCGGCGGCGCTGGCTGACTCATGGCGAGTTTCTCGATATGGTCGGCGCGACGAATCTGATCCCGGGGCCGAACTCGACGGAACTGGCCATCCATATCGGACGGTTGCGCGCGGGAGGCCCGGGGTTGGTGGTGGCGGGGGCATGTTTCATCCTGCCGGCGATGTTACTCGTGATGGGTTGCGGCTGGCTGTATGTCACTTACGGACAGCTTCCGCAGGTCGGCGCACTGCTCTACGGCATGAAGCCGGCGATTATCGCCATCATCCTGCAAGCCCTCTGGGGGCTGGGAAAATCGGCGGTGAAGTCGGTGATGCTGGCGGTGGTGGGCAGCGCGGTGGTCGTGGGAAATGTCTGCGGGGTGGAGGAACTCGTCTTGCTGGCCAGCGCGGCGCTGGTGTCGCTGGCCTGGCGATGGAAAGGGACGTCGTCGCGGAATCTAACGCTGGCGCTCCCGATGACCCCGGCGGTGCTTGGAACCGCGGGGGTGGCGGTGCCGTTTGGTTTGTGGCCGATGTTTCTGTTCTTTTTGAAAGTCGGTGCAGTGCTCTTTGGCAGCGGATATGTGCTGCTGGCGTTCCTGCGCGCCGATTTGGTGGATCGCTGGCATTGGCTGAGCGAAGCGCAGTTGTTCGATGCCATTGCCGTCGGCCAGGTGACTCCCGGGCCGGTTTTCACGACGGCGACGTTCATCGGCTATCTGCTCGGTGGGGTTCCGGGATCGCTGGTGGCCACGGTGGGGATTTTCCTGCCGGCGTTTGTCTTCGTGGCGATCAGTGCCCCGCTCCTGTCACGGCTGCGCGCTTCACCGGCCGCCGGGGCATTCCTGGATGGCCTCAATGTGGCCTCGCTGGCGCTGATGGCCGTGGTCACGTGGCATCTGGGAAGAAGTGCCCTTGTCGATGGCTTGACGATCGCGATCGCTCTCGTCGCGGTGGCGCTGCTCCTGCGCTTTCGCGTGAATTCGATGTGGCTGTTGCTGGGTGGGGCGGTGGTGGGGTTGGTGCTGAGTGCCGGATCACGTGTTTGAGAAAATTTTTAGGCTTGAGAAGGCTTGATTTACCTTGATTTGGCTTGATGCGCTGGCATTCCGTATCCTTGGCGGCTAGGAACGCGGTCATGCGAAAAAAGGGAGGCACGATTAGGCACGATTACTCCGGATTGGCCGTTTCCGAGACCGGGCGGGTGGCTTCTTGCGTGGCGGACCGCGGCTGATGACGGAGGGTGGGGGCATCCGGGCGTTTTTCACCCGTTGGGGTGGAATCATCGAGATGGAGTTCATGCGCGCGATTATGGCATGACTCGGTAAAAAATGTGCATGGCTCCATTGGTTCCATTGGCTCCATTGCGGAAAATTTCACACTGCGCGTCTAAAACGAGGTCCCGGGAGCAATAAATTAACACTTCACTTCACGGTTTCATCCTGTTCCCGCGACTGCGGGACGAAGGGTCCCGTCGAACAACCAGCAGTATCTCTGGTAGAGCGACGGGGTTCTTCGACTGCGTTACACTCCGCTCAGAATGACATGCGAGGAGAGAGCTCCTTTTAGACAGTTTCCAAGTCTGTCACTTCGCTTCACGTCACTCCGCTGCGCTTTCGCCACGCTTTCCAATCCCGCAATGTTGCCGTGGTCATGATCTCGGTCGACTGGCGCAGCCACTTCGATTTGCGACGGCGCAGGTCCTGGAGGATGCGTGGAACCGCCGGGCGCTGGCCGAGGTGGATGTTGGCCAACTCGCGACCCATGCCCCAGAGCAGTTTTTCCTCTTCGCGAGAACGGGGCAAGGCGGCGAGTTCGATGCGGCTGCAATACGGCGACAGGCGGCGCAGAATCCAACTGTCCTGCAAGTCGAGAAAGGGATCCGCGGCGCGGACCGATCGGCGCAGGATATCAGCGTAGTAGATGTGCTTGTCGTGGGGCCGCAAGCCTGACCAGACGCAAGCGGAAGGCACGAGAGGCTTGGCTTCCCGGGCGATCTTTCCGCCACACCAGTCGGCCAGAGCGGTGTAACGTTCGCGGCCGAGGCTGCCGAGTCCGGCCTGCCGGTGGGCCACGCGGAAAGGGACGTCCTTGTTTGGGAGGGCGTTCCGGAGAAGCGTCAGGACTTTCGGCGGGACGCGCTTGATCGTCGACAGGGTCGTCAGCTTCTCCCAGTAGAGGGTTGGATCGCGGAGTCGGCTGGTGGCGATGTCGCGCAGCCAGCGATGTTGCTCCGAGAGAACGAAAGGGCCACCGCCCGTTTCGAGGCCGGTCGTGTATCCTTCGAGAATCACCGCGCAGGCCTTCGCGAGGGGGAGGATGAGGTTTTCTTGTTCGATGGCCAGCGAGGCGCTGGTCGCGAGACGGATCAGGTCGTTGGTGTAGGGAAGCGGCGCCGCTTCGTCGAAATCGTTGATGCCCCAGATCAAGCGGCCCTCGGCGTCGCGCCAGGTGCCGTAGTTCTCCACGTGCAGGTCGCCGACGCTCAACACCGCCGGGGCCTTGAAAGCTTCGGCGCAGAGCTCCGGGAGGAGCTGCATCCAGCGATAGAAGGTAGCGCGGAAAAAACTGAAGGCGTCCTCCGCCATGCGCTCGTGCTTCGCCGCGAGGTCAGCCCGGATGATCGGGATCTGCTGGCCCAGCCACGCCTCATACGCCCGGGTGGCTTCAACGATGGTCATCCCGGCGTTCGCTCCGCCCTATTTGAACGCCATCGGAAATTTCGTGCCCTTGGTGAGCCCTAACATCTCGTCGCGCTTGGCCGGGGTCGCCTTGCAAAAATTGGCGAGCGGCAGGCAATTCGTTTCGAAATCGATGAGCGTCTTGGACTCCGTATCCCGGAGGGCAAAGATATAATATTTGTAAGCTTCGCCTCCGACATTGGAATTGTCGCGATACCCGTCAAAAGACACGTCGGAGGGAGCGAAAGAAAGCGTCCGCCGGGCGCCAGTCGGCACCGCCGGCACAGGAAGCGTCTCGGTGCTGAGCACCTTGTAGGAATCCCGGTTCTCCACAAATTTGGCCCGGGTGTCGTAGCTAATGATGAGCATGACCGCTTCGCCGGCGGGAATGGGCAGCATGCCGCTCGCGCCCTCGAAGGTGAAGCGTGGCTGAATGTGCTGGGTCTTGTGATAGCTGTCGTTGCCCTTGGCCTTTTCCTGGACTCCGATCTGCACCTGCACACGGGTGGAGGGGAATTTGCCCACGGCGGGGAGGGCCACCTGCCCAAAAGCCGTCGCACCAAGAGCCAAAAGAAACACGATATAACGCATAGTGAACTGGGGTCAGAAGCCGCAACCTGTGGTGGCGGGAGTAGAGCGGGATGGGGAATGGGCGTCAATCATAAGACGCTGATCGGGCAAAAGGCTTGGATGGCCGGAAAGTTTGTGTCAGGGACTAGATGGATGAGAGCGCGTTCCCCATTTTCCGTCTATGCCGTGGCGTTGGCTATGTTCCTGCCCGGTGCAGGTCGGGCCGGTGAGAGCTGGCCCCAGTTTCGCGGGCTGGCGGCGGGGCATACCGAGGTGAAGGATCTGCCGCTGACGTGGAGCGAGACCGAGCATGTGAAATGGAAGACGCCCTTGCCGGGCGTGGGTTGGTCCTCGCCGGTCGTGGCGAACGGGCAAATCTGGATGACCACGGCGCTGGAAGACGGCGTCTCGCTCCATGCGCTGTGCTGCGACCTGGCGACCGGCAAATTGCTGATCGATGTCGAGGTTTTCAAGAATGCGGTCGTGCCGCCCAAACACGCGCGCAACTCCTACGCGTCGCCCACGCCGATCATCGATGGCGACCGGGTCTATGTGAATTTCGGTTCCATGGGCACGGCGTGTCTCTCGGCCAAGGACGGGCACAAGCTGTGGGAGAATCGCGAATACCAAGTCGATCATCAAAACGGTCCCGGTGGTTCGCCGGCGCTGTTTCAAGACAAGCTGCTGATCGCCTTCGACGGGCGTGACCAGCAGTTCGAGATCGCGCTGAACAAAATGACCGGCCAGCTCGCCTGGAAGACGGAGCGCTCCGGCATTGCCAAGCTGCAGGCGAAACCGGAGGACATGCGCAAATCGTACCCGACGCCGGTGATCTTTCAGATCGATGGTCAGGCGCAAACGCTGAGCACGGGCGCCGAGCGGCTCTATTCGTACGATCCGAACACCGGTCGCGAATTGTGGTCGGTGGACTATCCCGGTTTCTCGAACGTGCCCTTGCCGGTCACCGATGGCCGCATGCTTTTCGTCTGCACCGGTTTCATGAAACCGGAGATCTGGGGCATCCGTGTCGGGGGCGCTCAGGGCGATGCGACGGCCTCGCATGTAATATGGCGCCAGCACACCGCCGTGCCGGATCAATCCACCCCGGTGGTCATCGGCTCGCGACTCTACATGGTGAGCAGCAGCGGCATCGCTTCCTGCCTCAACACGGCCACGGGGGAGACGTTGTGGAAGGAGCGGATCAGCAGTGATATTGCGGCGTCGCCCCTCGCCGCCGAAGGGCGCATCTATTTCTGTGACGCGCGTGGCCAGACGACGGTCATCGCGCCGGCGGATCATTTCCAGGTGCTGGCGCAGAATCCCCTGGCCGATGGTTGCATGGCTTCACCTGCGGTGGTCGGCAAGGCGCTGATCCTGCGCACCAAAACGAGTCTGTATCGTATCGAGAACTGAGGGGCTATGGGCGTGAACATGAGGATCTTCGCAATGACACCCGCCGCGCCTGTCCGCCTGGCCGGTCTGTTGTTTGCCGCGCTGCTCGCTTCGGCCGATGCCGCCCCACCGGCCGAGCAGATGGCCCGCGGGGAAAAGACTTTCACGGAAAAGTGCGCCATGTGTCATCAACCGAGCGGGCTGGGAACTCCGCCGGTCTACCCGCCGCTGGCGCGCAGCGAGTGGCTCACCACGAACCGCGAAGGCGCGGTGAAGGCGCTGGCCGAGGGGCTTTCCGGCCCGGTGGATGTGGCCGGGAAGCACTTCGATAACCTGATGCCCGCCCAAATCCTCGACGACCAGCAGGTCGCGGATGTGCTGACCTTTGCCGGTAATTCGTGGGGCAACACGAGCCCGATTTTCACCGCGGAGGAAGTGGGGGCGGGCCGGAGCAAGTCGAAGTTTCCGACGTACGACAAGCTGCTGGCGTCCGCGGCCTACCGTGCGCTGCCGGCGGCGCCGGTGGGGTTTGCCTTGCGGGAAGTGGCAAAGTCGCCGGAGTTTCTCACGCGGCTGGCGGTGGATCCGGTGCATAAGACGGTTTACGCACTGGCCGAGAAGGGGAGTGTGTATGTGCTCGACCTCGCGGTCGGCGCGTTCGTGCAAATCATCAAGGCCGGCGACTACCTGGAACTGAGCGAAGGCGACACGGTCACGATGGGGATGACGGTCGACGCGCAGGGGAGGCTCTGGGTGGTGAGCAACCAGAAGCGCACGCAGACCGTGCCGCACCAGAACGAAGTCGTTATTTGGCGTTCGAGCGAGACCGTCGATGGGCATCCGGCGAAGATGCAGCCTTGGTTTCGCACGCATTACCCGTACGGCGTGGGCCCTTACAACCACGGCGTAAGCCACCTCGCCTTCGGGCCGGATGGAATGCTCTACGTGAACAGCGGTTCGCGCACCGACGGTGGCGAACCGGGCAATGATCCGCAGCGTTCGCAAGGCGGGGAAGTGGAGATCACGGCGTGTATCTGGCGTTTTGATCCGCGGGCGGAACAGCCGAAGATCGAGGTTTACGCGCGCGGGATTCGCAATGCCTATGGCTTTGCCTGGGACGACGCGGGCGACCTCTTCACCTTTGCCAATGGGCCGGATTACAACGCACCGGAGGAAATGGATTTCGTCCAGCAAGGCCGGCACTACGGCTTTCCGTTTCAATTTGCCAACTGGCCCGTGACGCCGGGATTTCCCTATGCCTACACGCCGCCGCCGCCACCGGGTGTGGAATTCACTCCGCCGGTGATCAATCTCGGCCCCGCCGGCGGTGGCTCGGCGAAGGGGCTTTCGACCTTCGATGCGCACTCCTCGCCGGGCGGCGCGATCTGGTGCGGCGGTGATTTTCCCGCGGTGCTGCGCGGGTGCTTCCTGGTGCCGCGCTTCGGCAATCTGCTCGGCCCGCCCGCGGCGCCCGAGGATGTCGGCTTTGACCTGCTCGCGGTGCGCGTGGACAAGAGCGCGGGCAGCCGCCTCACGGCGAAAGTGGAAACGTTGCTCGCGCCGCTGGCCCGTCCATTGGATGTGCTCTCGATCGGGCGGGGGCGGATCCTCATTCTCGAGTATACGCGGCCGATCGACTTCAAGAGCAAGACCGGCTGGCTGCCGGGGCGAGTCCTGGAACTGGCCCCGATCGAACCGGCACGGGAGACGAAAGGCGGATGATTTAAGATGGACATGCCTCACGCCAGAAAGAGAAAACTCCACGCCAGAATCTGGCTGGGAGTGGTTTTCCTGCTCCTCACCGGAGCGCACTATTTCTTATACCGTTTCAGCGTCGATCGACTGAATAACTACCCCATTTCCCAAGGCTTGATGGCGGGCAGCGTGCTTTGGACGACCGTGCTGCTCGGTGCGATGTGGCTGCGCTACGCCTGGTCGCGTTACATCATGATCGCCACGATTTGCGTGGCGATGATCGGCTTCAGCGTCGTGGCGTTGCTGGTCAGGAGCGAATCGGTCAATGCCTTGCCGCACTTGATGCGGTATGTAGCCGGCGGCCTGCTCTTCTACGCGTTCGCCTTGATCCCGTTGAGCGCCACGAGCTCGTTGCGGCATTATCTGGGCCCGCGCACGGCGGGGGAGCGGTGAACCAGGTTCCCGCGGAACGCCGGGTGGGTTGACCGGATCAGCTCAGCGTCTGCAGGCAGACGGTGAACTTGGCTCCGGCGCCGGGAGCGGACTGGATGAGGATCGCGCCCTTGGCCTCGCGGACGAGGCGCTTGACGATCGAGAGGCCGAGGCCGGTGCCGTGCTCGGGCGGCTTGGTGGTGAAGCGCTGCTCGAACATCCGCGCGAGAATGTCGCCCGGAATGCCAGGACCGTCGTCCTCGATGGTGATGGTGAGGATGGGCGTGCGGTTGGCGAAGCCCTCCCGATTGACCATGCGCTGCGTCGGGCTGTCCGGAAATTTCCGGACATCGATCGGATTGGGGTGCAACTGGCTGGTCACCGTGACCCGGTGCGGATGCGAGGTGCTCTGGAGCGCATTGATCGTGAGATTGAGCAGGACTTGCAGGAAATCGGTGCCGTTGATCTCGGCAATCACGTCGCGTTCGAGGTGGTTGACGGTGAGTTGATGACCCTTGGAAGTGGGGTGGCGGGCGAGCAATTCCTTCAGATCGCTCATGATCTGGTTCACGCCGACCTGCGATTTCTCGACCGTCTGGTTGTGCAGGAAGCTGAGGTAGCGGCGGGAGATTTCAAAGCAGCGGCCGACCTGGCCGTTGAGCTTGTTTAGATCGTCGCGCAAGCTCTCGAGCTGCTGGCCTTCCACGCGTGCCGTGTTTTGCATCGAGCGATTGATGAGCTCGACGAAGCCGGAGATGACGGTGAGCGGGCTGTTGATGTCGTGCAGCACGCTGGCGTAGATCTCGCCTTGGGTGCGGACCAGTTCCTCGCGCACTCGCTGGTCCTGGATCACGCGCTGGAGTTCCTGCAACTGCTGGTTGCCCTGGCGGAATTCCACCGCGGTGCGGTGCTTCTGCGCGGCGTGGGCCACGGCGGCCCGCATCGTGGGAATATCGAAAGGCTTGTTGAGGTAATCGCTCGCGCCGTGGCGCAGGGCCTGGCGCGCGGTCTCGATCGTCTCGAACGCCGTGAGCATGATGACTTCGACGACGGGATCGATCTGCTTGAGTTCCTTGAGCACCTCCACGCCGGACATGCCGAGCATCATGATGTCGCACACGACCACACTGATCGGGTTCGACCGGGCGAGCATGATGGCCTCGAGTCCGTCGGAGGCGACCAGCACATGGTAGTCGTTCTTGAAGACGATACGCAGGGACTGTCGAGGACCTTCTTCGTCGTCGACGATCAGAAGTGTCGGCTTGCTGGGTGTCGCAGGGCCGGGTGTGGGCGGAGGCTCAGAAGTTGTATCCAAGCGAGAGGGTAACGGCGTGGCTGTCAAAGCGGTAGGCACCATCGGCGATGCTGCCCTGGTCGATGGTGCGTGCGGGACCATAGGTGTATTGGTAGGCGAGATTCCAGTTAAAGTGATCGTAGCTCTGGCCAAAGCCCGCACTGAAGATGTGGCGGTCGGAATCGGGAATGGCAGGACTGAAAACTTCGTTGGGCACGGAATTCTTGCTGTAAACATAGCCTACGCTGGCGCGAAAGTTGTGCGCAAACTTCTTCGTCACGCCGAATTCATACATGAAGCTGGAGCGCCAGTTAAATGGGATGTCGATGGTACTCGTGGTTTGATGCAGGTGGACGGTGTTGAGCGTGCCCCAGTCGGCCCAGTCGAGGTCGAATTCGAAGTTCCAGTCGTCGGTCGGCCGGAAGGAGTAGCCGGCGGTGATGGTCTGGGGCAGGTCGAAGGTGGCGTCGGCATCCTGCCGGGTGTGGATGCCGGCGACCGGGAACTTACCGAAGGGTGTGGCTACGGAGAAGGGGTCGGTATTCACATAGGTGTGGCCGCTATAGGTCACCCGCGTCGCGCTGCGATAAGTGAGGCCGAAATGATGCATGCGATGCGGATCCCACATGATGCCCGCATTGAAGCCGGTGGTGAAGCCATCGCCTTGAAACTTAAACTCGTCGCCGGGAGCGAGCACTCCTTGCTCGAGATCGGCCTTGCTATAGTTCACCGTGACACCACCGGCGACGGAGAGGGTGTCGCAAATCTTCCAGGCGATCACGGGATTGACGGTCGAGTATTGAATGCTGCCCTTGTGCGCCAGGGTGCGAAGGGGAGTGTCGTCGGGATATTCCAGGGCAAAGCCGAAGGGGGCGTAGACGCCCAGCCCGAGAGTGATGGGCGCATTTTTGAGTTTCCAGGTGGCGTAGAATTGGGGCACCGACTGGAGCTGAGTATTTTTGCTGGAGAAGCTGCTGTTCTCGCCGGGGGTATCGAGCGAAACGCGGGTCTTCAAGGAAATCGCGTAGGCTCCGAGCAGGACGCGGGTGCCGTCCAACTGGCTGATGCCAGCCGGGTTGTAGTAAATGGCGGAGGGGTCATCGGCGGTCGCCGCGAAGGCGTCGCCCCGGGCGGTGGCGGCGGCGCCTTGGTCAGGAATGCGAAAGCCGAGCCCAAAGCTGGTGGCATTCAAGGCAGTCAGGACGAACAGATACGCGAAATTACGGGGGGTAAGGGCGGATTTCATCGCGTCGGTGAGAGAGCAAATTAGGTGCCTTCGGCGGGTTGAATTTGGCAAAAGCGATTATTTCCAGTTAGTTCGGAAGCGGTAGAGAGATCCGGACAACACCGGGTTCGCCCTTTTGCGGGAGCGGTATCTCAATCTTGCCGTGGTGACTCTCAATTATTTTGCGGGACACTGTCAATCCTAGTCCGAGGCCAACATTCCGGGTGGAGAAGAAGGGTTCCGGGGCCCGCTGTGCCGCCTCGAGCTCGAAACCGCTGCCGGAATCGCGCACCTCGACTCGCAGTTCGGGTGAGCCGTCGGGATTCTCGGAGAGATGGACGGCGACATTCGGGTCCTCGGGATTGGCCTGCAGAGCATTGAGGATGATCTCGGAAAAGGCGTGTCGCAGGGCTTTGTGGTCGCCGGTGACGGTCCAGGGCGAGATGTCCTTGTTGAATTGTAACTGGGCGAGCTTTTTGCCCGGGTGAAAAGTGTGGGCCTCGTGGAAGGCCTCGACGATGAGATCGGCGATTTGCACGGACTCGCGGAACTCGCCCTTCCATTCGCGGGCGAGGAAGACCATTTGGTTGGAGAGCCGGGAGATGCGTTTGACGCCCGCGGCCAGGACGGAGGAAAGAGATTCCTGGAATTCCGGGTCGCTGATCGATTCCTTGAGCAACTGCTGATGAGTGGAGAGGGGCACCAAGGAGTTGCCGATCTCGTGCGCGAGGTGCTCGGCCATGGATTTTACGAGGCGGAGATTCGAGGCCTCGATTTCCAGGCGTTGTGCGCGCTCGTGCTCCGTAACGTCCTCGATGATGAGGAGCGCGGCGTTGGACCCAGTGGCGCTGGCGGTGCGGAAGGGCAGGATGCTCACGCGGAAAGCCTTGCCCGGCGCATTCGGCAGCTTGTCGTAACGGAAAGGCGGCACGTTGCCGCCGGATTTGATGACGGTGAAGATGCGGCTGCCGAGTTCCTGCGGCAGGTCGGAGAATTCGAGCCGGCCTTTGCCCTGGTTTTCGGTGAGGAAGTATTCGCAGGCGGCAATATTGGCGTGGAGCGTATTGAGATTGCCCCCGATGACGACGCAGCCGCTGCCGAGCTGGCCGAGAATATCCGCCACCATATCGTGGTTGCCGACCAATTGATCGTGGAGCCAGGTGTTGCGGATGGCGAGGCCCACTTCCTCGAGCATGTGGAAAATGAGCGCGAGTTCCTCGTTGGCGTAGGGTTCGCCGGTCAGGCGCTCATCAAATACGACCACGCCGAGCAGCGATTCGCGATCGAGAATCGGAATGGCGACCTGGGCGCCGAGCAGTTGGAATTCCTTGGAAATTTCGCGGCTGTTTTGCGCTTCGTGGCTGCCTGCGCGGAGGATGCGGCCCTGACGGTGCAGATAGCCGCCAATGCCCGCGCCGAGTGACAAGGCAAAGTGCTGGAGGACGCTTTGATCGTGCCCGATGGCGCAGGCGGAACGCAGCCAGCGATCATCCTGGGCCAGCGGACCGTCGCCGAGCACGCCGGAGGGCTTGCGCAGGAAAATGACGGCGCGATTGACCCCGATGATCTCGCGGAGCAGGAGGAGGAATTGCTTGAGCAGCGCGGAGGCATCCAGGCTGTGGGCGAGCACCCCGGAGAAACGGCGCAAGCCTTCGAGTGCGCGCAGGGGATCGACATAGGGGCGCAGCGCCACCGTCTCGATGGCCGTGGGACTGGCCGGGACGAGCGCCTTGCCCGGCTCGTGGTTCGGAAAGAGGCGGTCGAGGAGGGTGTTGAGGAGCCGGCCCCGGACCGGCTTGGTGAGGATGTGCTCCACGCCGAGCAGATAGGCGTCTTCCTCCCACTCCCATTGTTTCTCCCCCGAGTAGATCAAAATCGGGCAACCGGGAGCGAACGTCCTCAACTCCTCAATGAGGCGAATGGCCCGCGCGTCGGTCAGCTCCGCGTCCAGGATCGTGGCGTCGATGGCACCGCGGGAGAGGAGGAATTCGGCCTCGGGGATTGCTTCCTTGGTGATCACTTGAAACTTCACCGGGTCGAGCACCGTCTGCACGGCGTGCGCGAGTGAAAGCTGCCGGGTGATGACGAGGAGCGTGCGCATCAGGCAGGGACCTGCAAGGCCACGGGTGAGGTCGCTTTCGCCTGCCGGCTCGGCAGATCGAATTGGACGGTGGTGCCCTTTTTGGGCTGGCTGGAGATGGAAAGCTGGCCGCCGTGCAAGTGCACGATCTTGCGGCAAATCGCCAGCCCGAGACCGAAGCCGCGATTCTCGTCGCCGCGGTTCTTGGTCGTGAAATAAGGGGTGAGGATGCGCGTGAGGTTTTCCTTGGGGATGCCTTCGCCCTGGTCGATCACCCGCACGCGCCACCACTCGCGACTGGCGTCGGCCTTGGCCAGGCGCTCGAGTTGCACGCGCACCTGGGAGCCTGCCGGGGAGGCATCGATGGAATTGGTGATGAGATTGGCGATCAACCGCTGGATGAGCACCTCATCCATCTCCACGAGGGCTTCGCCCGGTGTATCGGCGATGATTTCGAGCGTCTTCTTGCGGCTGGCCTTGGCGAGATCGGCCGCCTGGTGGACCACCAGATCCAGCCGGCCCAGTTGCAAGTCGGGTCGCAGATTCTCGGAGAAGAAGAGCGCCTCCTTGATGTAGGCGCGCATGGTGGACACGTTGCGCAATGCGACCGGGAGCAACTCCTCATCCAGCGGTTCGCTATTGCCCGTCTCGCTGCTCAACTGGAGGAGGGTCCAGACCGGGGTGAGCAAGTTATTCAAATCGTGGGCCATGCCGCGCGACATCTTGCCCAGCAGATCCAGCTCGGTCGCTTGCTGCACCTGGGTTTTCAGGCGGATCTGGTTCACGATCAAGCTGAGGCTCTTGACCAGGGTGATGAGGAGGCCGACGTCGTTGGAGGTGAACTGTTCGCTCGTCTTGTTGCCGATGAGCAACAGTCCGAAGATCTCGCCTTCCGAGGCCAGGGGGAAACAGAAGCGCGCCTCCATGGAGGACAACTCCGCCCGGGCTTGTTGGACGAGCGGTGTGCTGCGCGAATAGAGATCGTTTTCCTCGAGCGGCAGATACTCGCGCTTGGCCCACTCAAAGTAGCGAAAGACGGCGGACTGGGCCCGCAAGTCGGGGAAGATTCTTGGTCCTTGTGAGGGCTGGGAACGGGCCAGTTCGAAGAGCTGGTTCATTTCGTTCCGCAGGATGAGGTGGTAGCTCTTGAGTTGGAAGACTCGTGTGAGCAATTCGTGCAGATCGTTAAAGAGCGTCGTGAGATCGTTGTACCAGGTAATCGTCTCGATGAACTTCCGCACCTGGTCCTGATACTCGAAGGTGTCCCCAAGGATGTGGCGCTCGACCACTTCGCTGCTTTCGCCAAAGAGTCGCGGGAAAAGCACGGACGCACACACAGCGCCAATCATCAGCGTGGCGAGGCCCGCGAAAAAAGAGTAGAAGGTGAATTCATCCCGCTGGATGAGCCAGAAGACGAGCAGGGAGCACAGGCCGGTGAGGAAGATGAAGAGCACGCGGACCGCCTTGGCCGTGCTGCGGTTGAGGGTCACGCGGACGTCCAGCAATTGATACTGCAGCACGCTGTAACCAACGATCACCCCGTAGAAGATCGCCGCCATGCTGCCAAACGGATAGATCGGCTCATCGCTGTACGGATAATAGTAGATGCCGAGGATCGGCAGCGCGTCGTTGCAGCCGAAACAGGCGATGGCTGCCTGGGCGATGATCAACGGAGTGATGCGCCGTTTGCCCAGCGGTGGCAGGGTCCGGCGGTGCCATAAGAGCACGGCGACGGAAACCCACATCAATGAAAAGACGCCGACGAAAATCCAAAAGCCCGTCCCCGCGATGGAGTACCACGCGTAGCCCACGTTTCTGACCCCCGCCAGGAAGTAGGGCTGTCCCGGGAGAGCCGGGGGGCGAAAGCTCGTTTCGATGTCCAGGAAGTTGCTCAGAAAGAGCAGCGAGTGAAAGCCGTAGACGAACCAGAGGACCGCTTTCGGAATGCGAATTCCCGAGACGAGAAAAGAAAGATGAAAGAGGGCGAAGGGGATAAAGATGACCCCGAACTGGAGAAACCGCGCCCAGAACAGCGCGTCCGTCGCGTTGGTCACGCGAAACATCCAGAACGTGCCGAAGTTCCAGACGGCAAATCCGATCCCGAGCAAAAAATAGACGCGCGAGACGGCGGCGCGCGGGTTCTGGAGAAAGACGAAGATCGCCAGCGAGAGGTTGAGCAGCGCGCCGATGAGTGGGATCAGTTCTCCGAAACGCATCTCAGTCAGGGGAAGCGGCTCAACGCCAGGCACGAGTTCTTGCCGCCAAAGCCGCTGCTCAGGTTGAGGGCCACGCGAATCGGGTACGGGCGGGACCGCCCCCGCACGTAATCGAGATCGCACCCCTCACCGGGTTCGTTGAAATTGAGCGTCAGGGGTATCTCCTGATGGTACAAAGCAAGGGCGCACACGATGGTCTCCAGAGCACCAGCCGCGCCCAGCAGGTGCCCGGTGATCGGTTTCGTCGAACTCACCGCCAAACGGTAGGCCTGCGGCCCGAAAAAGCGCTTGATCGCTTTCGTCTCCACGATGTCGTTCGCCTCGGTAGCCGTGCCGTGGGCGTTGATGTAATCGACCTGCTCGATGTCGAGCTGCGCCTGGCGCACGGCCTTTTGGATGGCGCGAAAATAGCCGAGGCCGTCCGGATGCGGCGCCACGGGATGGTAGGCTTCGCAGCTCCGGCCGTGGCCGAGAATTTCCGCATAGATCCGCGCGCCCCGGCTGAGCGCATAGGAAAGCTCTTCGAGCACGAGGTAAGCCGAGCCTTCGCCCAGGAGGATGCCGTCGCGGGTCTTGTCGAAAGGGCGCATCGCGCCCTGCGGTTGGTCGTTGCGCCGGCTCATGACCTGGTTCAGGCAAAGCCCTCCCCAAGTGTGCGGCACGATGGGCGCTTCCGCCCCGCCTGCGACCATCACGTCCACTTCCTCATGGCGAATCATGCTCACCGCATATCCGATCGCGTCGTTACCGGAAGCACTGCTCGAGCTCAGCGTGATGGAATGCCCGCGCACGCCCAGTTCCTTGGCCACTTCTCCCGAGCCTGCCCCGCTGTAGCCGTTGATCAAGGCGAACGGACCCACACCCTTGTAGCCGCGCTTGTGGAATCCTTCCTCCGCTTTCACCGCTCCTTCATTGCCGCTCATGGAGGAGCCTTCCACGATGCCTACGCGATCGGCATCGACCTTGTTGAAATCGATCCCCGCATCCTGCTGGGCCAGCCGCGCCGCCGCCACTCCGTAGCGATGCGAGTAGTCGAGCCGGCGGGCCATCTTGGAATCCATGTATTCCCCGGGATCGAAGTCGTCGATCTGGGCGGCGAACGTCGTGGGGGAAGTCCCTGCGGGAAAACGCGTCATCAGCTTTCCGCCGCTGATGCCGTGGCGGACGCAGTTCCAGAATTTGTCCAGCCTCTGCGCGACCGAAGTGACCACGCCCATGCCGGTAATAACGATGCGGCGGCGGCTCGGATCGCTTATTTCGCGCTGGGCCATTTGTAGGGAATCAGCATCGGCACCCTGCGCTGATATTCACGGTACGTGTCGCCAAATTTTTCCACCAGCGCGGGTTCCTCCAGCCGCAGCCGCAGGACAAGCGCCGGGAGGAAGACGATGGGAATGATGAGCAACATCCACCAGGCGCTGCAGATCAGGCCAAACGAGGCCAGCTCGAGGATCATCGAAAAATAAGTGGGGTGCCGCAGGAAGCGGAACGGCCCGCTTTGCACGAACTCGTGGTTCTCGCGAATCTCCACGTGTAAGCTCCAGAATTTGCCGAGCGCGGCAATCGCTGCCCAGCGCAGCTTGAACGAGACGATCGCGCAAAGAATTCCGGCGGCCAGCGCGGCGTAGGAGTACGTGAAACGGTTGATGATGACGAATTCCGCGACCGAACCGACCGTCATGACCGTGCCGATGAGCAGGAAGAGGCGCAGCGTGAGGTTCTCCTGTACTTTGCCGGCCACCGTGGCCCGCTTGCGGTTCACCTCGGCAATGCGCACGACATACACGATTGCGATGACGAGAAGAGGTAAATAGGAAAGCATACGTGGGATCAGTGGGAGGGCCTCAGGCTATCCGGGGGGCCAGGCGAGATGCCGCCCGCCGAGGAGATGCATGTGCAGATGCGGCACCGATTCACCGGCATCGGGTCCGTTGTTGATCACCAGGCGGTAGCCGCTCTCTGCGACGCCGAGCTTCTGCGCGATCTCCCGCGAAGCCACCAGCATGCGGCCGAGCAATTCCGAGTCCGCCGCGCTCGCTTCGGCGATACGGGGGATCACCCGCTTCGGCACGATGAGCACGTGGGTCGGCGCCTGCGGATTGACGTCGTGAAACGCAAAGAATTCGTCCGTTTCATGGACGATCTTGGCGGGGATTTCACGAGCGGCAATCTTTTCAAAAATGGTCATGCGAGGGAAAAAGTGACCTCGTGGTCAGCAGCGGCTGTGCCTGTTTGCTCACGAGCGAACGAAACAATGTCTGCCCGCAGGCTTTCGCAATCGCGGCTCCAGCTTTTGCGCGAGCAGAGGAGCTTCACGCACGGCTCGAGGCCGAGCAACTCGAAGCAGGAACTTTTCTCCTGCAACAGTTCCTGGATGCGGCGGCCCAGTAGATCGAAGAAAGCGAGTTCATAGCCCGAGCCGGCCTCGCGCGCGATTTCCACCAGCGAGACCTGCACCCGCGGCGCCGCCGGCACGAAATGGCGGCCGATTTCCGCGTAGCCGATGACCTGCAGGACCGATTGCACCGCATTGGTCAACCGTTCCACGGGCAGCACGTTCACTTCCGTCTGGTCGTGCAAATAATCCGTGACGCTGCGGGCCACATGGGCGGCCAGCCACCATTTGGCGTAGCCGGCTCGCGCCGCCGCCTGGACGAGGGAGCGCACCAGCCACTCGCATTCGAAGGAGATGACCTGGCCGGTGGGGAGTTGAATGACCGGGAGATTGTCTTTGAGCGAAATCATCGGTGGGTTGTTGGGTTGTTATTTGAAAAGTTCGGGCTGGGAGACGCTGCGTTTGGGGCGTCGCTCCAGGGATTGGATCTCCTCGAGGAATTCACCAATGTCCTGGAAATGACGGTAAACGGAGGCGTAGCGGACGTAGGCCACTTCATCGAGCTGATGAAGTTTGTCCATGACCTTGGCGCCGATCACGTTGGAGGGGATCTCGCGGCGGAACTCCGTCTCGAGTTCCTGCACGATCTCCTCGGCCGCTTTCTCGAGCACTTCGACACTGACCGGGCGCTTTTCACAGGCCTTGATCATGCCGCCGAGCAGCTTCTGCTTGCTCAAGGGTTCGCTGCGACCGTCGCGTTTGACGACCCGGAGGTCAGCGCGCTCGATCTCTTCGTACGTGGTGAAGCGATGGGCGCATTGCACGCATTCGCGGCGGCGGCGAATGGACCGGCCGTCTTTCGAAAGCCGGGAATCAATCACCTTGTCTTCAAGGCTACCGCATTTGCTGCAATGCATTAGATTGTGGAGGACCGGGGGGGCATTACGGGGTTTAACACAACAAGTTGTGGTCTGCAAAGAGCAAAACCACGAACTTTTACGGATTTCCGTAAAGGGAAACTATGTAGAGTCCGCTACAAACTGCCGGGATCGAGAGATGAGGTGTCTAGGAAAGACACGAAAAGGGCACGAAAAAAGCCGCCCAGCAATGCGCCATAGAAAAGGTGAGCCGGCGAATTACCGGATCACGCGAATCAAATCCTTCCTATTCGTGTGAGCTTCGTGATTCGCGGGTCTATTGCCTTTTCGCGTTTGCCCCCATTGCGCCTTGGGCGTTTATGCCGCCCGCCTCCGCCCCGGCATCATCTGCGGTTCGCTGCGCTTCGGCTTTCGTGGGCTACGCTTTCGCCGCTTCGACGTGCGCCGGCCCTTTCAGGGTCGCGATCTCTTTCGAGGTCAGCAGGCGCCATTCACCGGGGCGCATCTCGCCGATCTTCAACGGACCGAGGCGGATGCGGGCGAGACGTTCGACCTCGTAGCCGAGATCGTAGAGCATCAGGCGGATCTGCCGCTTGATCCCTTGAGTGAGCACGAGGCGCAGGTGATTCGGCGCCAGGATTTCCACCCACTCCGTCTTGGCCCGGCCGCCGATGATGTGGAAGCCCTTCAAGAGCTTCTCCTTGTGCTTCGGGTCGAACGGCTTGTCGATCAGGACTTCGTATTCCTTCTCGATCTTGTAGCGCGGGTGGGTGAGGGCGAGGGAGAGCTCGCCGTCGTTGGTCACCAGCAGCAGTCCCTCGCTGTCCTTGTCCAGACGGCCCACGTGGTAGACGCGGGGCCAGTTCGGCGGGAGGAGCTGGAAGATGGTCTTGCGGTCGCGCTCGTCGCTCGCCGTGCACAAAAACCCGGCCGGCTTGTTCAGCAGCACCGTGATCTTTTGCTCGGTGCGCAGCAGGCGGCTGCCGACTTTCACGGCGTCATTGGGCTCGACCTGCGTGGCGAGGTCCGTGATGACCTTGCCGTTGATGCGGACCTGGCCGCTAGTGATGAGTTCCTCCACGCCGCGGCGGGAGCCGAGGCCGGCGGAAGCGAGAAAACGATTGAGGCGCATGGGAAGGGGCGGATGAAAAGGTGAGGTTGGAAAACGGAAAAAGGAAGATGCCCGGAAAATGCCGGGGAGGGGAGTTACGCGATGCGATTGGAAAAAACTACCCAATAGTCGCAGATTCCATTAATTCGTCGCGCGCTCGTCCCCGTTTCCCAAGATGCAGAAACTCGTCATCCCACGCAAGACTGTCTACCGGTTGTCCCTCTACTACCGTGCGTTGCAGCGTTTGCGGGTCAACAATATCGAGACCGTATCCTCCGCGGCGCTGGCCACGGCGGCCGGGGTGAAGCCCACGCAATTGCGCAAGGACCTGACCTATTTCGGGCAATTCGGCACGCGGGGGCTCGGCTACAACGTGGACGCCTTGAGCCGGCGCCTCACCGAGGCGCTGGGCACCACGCACTTGCAGCCGGTGATTCTCGTCGGCGCGGGCAACCTCGGCTCGGCGCTCCTGCGCTACCCGGGCTTTGCCAAGGAAGGCTTTGAAGTCGTGGCCGCCTTTGACGCGCGGCCGCTGCGCTCCAAGGAAAAGGAACTCGGCGTGAAAGTGCTGGCCATGACCAAGCTCACCCAATTCGTCGGCGAGAACCGGATCAAGATGGCGATCCTCACCGTGCCCGGCAACGTCGCCCAGGAAGTGACCAATGAATTGATCGCCGCCGGTGTCCTCGCGATCCTGAATTTTGCGCCGATCATTTTGCAGGTGCCGGACAATGTGGTGGTGAACAACGTGGACCTCGCGATCGAGTTGGAGAATCTGAGCTACTTCATCCAGTGAGCGCCCCGAGCGCGACCTGCGCTGCGCCGGACTTCGATCTGGAACTCACGCTGGATTGCGGGCAGGTCTTTCATTGGGTGCGTGAGGGTGCCGGCTGGCTCGGGATGATCGGCGACCGTGCGGTGTATGTGGAGCAGCGTGGGAAAACATTGCTCATTCCGAAGGGCACGGAGGAATTGATCCGCCACTACTTCGCGCTCGATCATCCGCTGGCGGAAATCGGCGCGAGTTTCCCGGACGATCCCGCGATGCAGGCCGCCGCCCAATTTTGCCGCGGCATGCGCCTCATCCGCCAGCCCGCGTGGGAGTGCATCGCCACCTTCATTACCTCGTCGATGAAACAGGTCGCCCACATCGCGCAGATCTCACACACGTTGCGGCGGCGCTACGGCGCTAAAGTGGATTGGAATGGCCGCGAGTTATTCGCCTATCCCACGCCCGAGGCGCTGGCGCGGCTGAAGGAAGAGGACCTCCGGGCCTGCGCCCTCGGCTATCGCGCGAAGAATCTGCTCGGCTCCGCCCGTCTCATCGCCTCGGGCGAGATCGACCTCGCAGCCATCGCGCGCCTGGATGATGAAGCCGCCCGTGCCGCCTTGTGCCGACTTCCGGGCGTCGGCGAGAAGGTCGCCAACTGCGCGCTCCTCTTCGGCTTCGAGCGGGTGCGCGCCTTTCCCATCGACGTCTGGATCGAGCGTGTGTTGCTGGAGATCTACTTCCCGCGCAAACGCCGCGTCACCGCCAGCCGCCTGCGCGATTTCTCCGCCACCTACTTCGGCCCCTACGGCGGCTACGCCCAGCAGTACCTCTTCCACCACGCCCGCAAAACGTGGTCCCGCAAAAAGCAGTAGCCGCAAATATTGCGCTTTCCCAGCTCAGGATGACGGGCTTTTTTCGACCCTCCACCAAGCCCACACCCCTCCCCACCGCCGCTCACTGCGCCATTCGCCAAGGCGACCGATCCTCCCACGCCTTCAACGCCTCCGCAGTCCACGCACTCGTCTTGTCGGTGTGGCACACGTTGCAGGCATTCGGAATCTTCATCGAGTCCGTCAACGCGGGACCGACGAAACGAAACGTGTGGCTGCGCACATTCACGTCGCCGATGGTTTGCGCGATCTTCGGCATGTGACACGCCACGCAGGAACTCCCGGCGCTGTCGGGTTGGTGATGCGTGTGCTGCGCCAGCGTGGGCGCGTGCGGTCCGTTCGGGGAATTCGCGCCGTGGCAGTCCAGGCAAAGAGAAGCGGGGGGGGTGCGAAGGTTCGATGGATATTCCGTCCCATGCGCGTCGTGACAGGTGAAGCAGGTGACCCCGTGCGTGTACATCTGACTGGTGACGTAGTCGTTGCCCTGCATGCGATTCTTGTGCGCCGTGCCATCGGCAAAATGCGTGAACGTGGTCTCGCCGAGCTTGTGCTCCTCCAGTTTCCAGTAATCGCTCAGTTTTTTCGATAGCTCGAAGCCCACCGGCCAGTCGTAGTACTTGCCCTCAATGGGATTTTGCAACGGCCGGCCTTGGGAATGGCATTGGATGCAGGTGTCATTCGCCGCGACGTAATCCATCCGGGAGGGACTCAGGATCGTGGCGGCCACGGACTGCCGGAGGTGTTCGCTCCCGGGCCCATGGCATTTTTCGCAGCCGACATTCCACTCCGCCACCGCCTTCGTCTTGATGTCGTAATTCACCGAGTGGCAGCCATCGCAGAGCGCGCCGGTGGGGCGTTGGAAGTTGTCGGGCGGATACAACGCAGCCCACCAGTCGTCCTTCACGAAGTACGGCTTCCACTTCTTGTGCGTTACATCCCACTGCGCCGGGAAAGGGTAGTAGTCATCACCGACCTTCTTGAAATAGCGCTGCTTCCAGATACTCCCGTAAACAAAGGCGATGTCGTCTTTGGAAAAAGTGATCAGCGGGTCGCCGCTGGAGAGGTCCGGGATGATGGCCTCGGGATGGTCCTTCGGATCGCGCACCACATTCGCCATCGGCGTCTTCTTCCACCGCGCGTAAATATCGCTGTGGCACTTTGCGCAGGCGGCGGACCCGACGTAGTGGGCGGGTGGCAGGGAAGGCGTGGGAGCCGGCGCTTCCACCGAAGCGGTCACCGGCAGATTGCGAATGAAAGACACCAGTTGCCAGGTCTGCTGGTCGGGCAACTGCCAGCCCGGCATGGCCGTATTCCGCACGCCGTTCCGAATGAAATAGAAAATCTCGCCGTCCGTCCGTTGGCGTTTACTCAACTGCGCGCGGCTGAGGCCAGACGGCGGGGGATACACGCCGGTGCCCGCGCTGGTTTTGCCATTCCCATCGAAACCGTGGCAGGCCTCGCAATGCTTCTGGTACAACTCCCGTCCGGCGGCCACGTCCGCTCCGCCCGCCGCAGCGCTCAGCGGATTTTGGAGGACCCTGGCTTCGTGCGGGATACTCCAGTCCACCAATCCCTGGGCGATGAAGGCCTCGAGGGCCGGAGGCGTCTGGCGGGCGCGCAAACCGCCCGCATGGATGTATCGATAAAAGGCGCCGGCCGTAAGGGCGCCGACAATCGCCAAGAACAGGAGAATCCAGCGCCGGCGGTTCCGGGGCGTCTTCGGGGCGACTGGTGGTGGCGTTTCGTTCATGTCTCCCGGGTATGGATGGTGGCGAAAGGTGCAGCGCGACAGGACTTGCCTGCGGGACGTGAAACACCTATTTCTCAGATGTTATTATGTCAACATCGCAGTTGCCGCATGGCTGGCTCCTTCTCCTCTACACCCTCCCGGCGAGCAAAACCGCCGGGCGCGTGAACCTCTGGCGGAAGCTGAAGAAATCCGGCGCCTATGCGCTCAAGACCTCCGGCTATGTCCTGCCAGATGAACCCGCGCACCTCGAGCGATTCCAATGGCTCGTGCAGCAGGTGCGGGACGATGGTGGTGACGCGACGCTGGCCCGGGTGAATTCCATCGAAGGCCTGACCAGTGAGGATCTCGTGGGACTCTTCAACGAAGCCCGCGCCAGCGATTACGCGGCGCTGACCAAACCGCTCCAGCAACTCATCGCTGCCCACCGCAAGAAGGCCGGCAAGGATTTCGCCGAGGCTCTGGAGAAATTGCAGCGGCAATTCCAGGAAGTGCGCGCGATCGATTATTTCTCCTGCCCCGATGGGCACGACGTAGAGGTGCTCCTCGAACGCGCCGCCCGCCTTTCCGCGCCGCCCCGCAAGCCCGGTCGCGCGCTCGACACGAAACCGTATCGGCGCCGTCTCTGGCTCACCCGTCCGCATCCCGAAATCGATCGCGTGGGCTCGGCCTGGCTCATCCGCAAATTTATCGATCCGCAGGCGCGCTTTGTCTTCGCGGCCAAGCCGTCCGCGCATCCCGGCGCCATTCCCTACGACATGATGGACGTGGAGTTCACCCATCACGGCGATGCCTGCACTTTCGAGACGCTGCTCATGCGCTTTGCCATCGCCGACCCCGCGGTCCGCCGCATCGGTGAAATGATTCACGATGCCGACCTGGAAGATGCCAAATTCCAGCGCCCGGAATGCATCGGACTCGATCTGCTTTTCAAGGGCTGGGCGCGTCTCGGCCACGGCGACGCGGAGGTGCTGGACAAAGGCTTCGCCTGCTTCGACGCCCTCTACGCCGCGCTGCGGAAGAAAAGTGAACCTGATCGTAATTCGCCATAGTGATATGAAAACAAGCCTCCCACTCATCGTCATTCTCGTCCTCCTCGTCCTCCTCGTCCTCACCGGCTGTAGTTCTGAGCCGTCCACGAATCCCAATCCCCGCCGCTCATTCAACGCGGAATCCGGGAATTTCGAAGGCCCCTCTCCGCTGCCGAAAACGAATGGCAACGCGAATAGCCGCTAAATGGAGGCCAGGGGCGGTTCGGTGTTTTGACGCCGGAACTTCACCCGGCTGACCCGGCGACCGTCGGCCTTCGTGACTGTCGCGAGGTACTCACCGATGGGCACCGCTTCACCGACTTTCGGCAAATGGCCCAGGAGATGGGTCACATAACCGCCCACCGTGCTCACATCGGCGCTCTCCAGGTGAAAGTCAGCGAGCGTGCGCAATTCATGGAGCGAAAGTCCGCCGCGGACGACGAATTCATCGGCGTTTGCCCGCTCAATGTCCGATCGCCCGGCATCGAACTCGTCTTGAATGTCGCCGACCAGTTCTTCGATCACGTTATCGAGGGTGACGATGCCGGCGGCGCCACCGAACTCGTCCAGCACCAACGCCAGGTGCGCCCGGCTGGTGAGAAAGACGTCCAGCAGCTTTTCCAGCGACATCATTTCCGGCACCGTGGGCAGGTGCCGGTTGATCGCGCCCAAATCGAGCGGCGGGTCGCCTTCCAGGGCAATCATGTCCTTGATGTGAATGAGCCCCCGCGTCTCGTCGAGATGGCCGTGGCAGAGCGGGAAGCGGGTGTGGCCGGAGCGTTTCGCGCGGCGCAGGTTCTCCTCGAAGGAGACGCCGGTATCCAAAAAGACCACCTCGGGGCGGGGCGTCGTGATGTCGCGGGCCTTCAGTCGTTGCAGGGCAAAGGCCCGGGCGGAGATGCGGGCTCCCAGTGCCGTGAGCGTGTTCGCTCGGGCGCTCTCGGCGAGGAGGAAGCGCAGTTCTTCCTCGCTATGCGCGAGTTCATGTTCCCCGACGGGCTCAATGCGAAAAAGATGGCGCAGGAGAAAATTCGCCGACCCCTGCAGCAGCCAGATTGCCGGCCGGAAGATGCGATGGAAGAGTTCCAGCGGCCGGCTTACCCAGAGCGTGGTCTGCACCGGTTTGCGGATGGCCAGCGACTTCGGCGCGAGTTCACCGAGGACGATATGCAGGAAGGTGATGGCGGCAAAGGCCAGCGTGAGCGAAACCGAGGTGATGACCGCCGATGAGGTCACGCCGGCGAGCGTGAAGACGGGATGCAACAAATGCGCGATGAACGGCTCGCCCACCCAGCCGAGCGCCAGGCTGGCCAGCGTGATCCCGAGTTGCGTCGCCGAGAGATACGCGTCCAGATGGGCGATGACGCGGCGCGCCGTCTTCACCCGCTTCAATCCCTGGTCGGCGAGGGAAGCGATCTGGCTGTCGCGCACTTTGACGATGGCAAACTCCGAGGCGACAAAGAATCCGTTCAGCACCACCAGAAACAACACGAGCAAAACCTGGAAGAAGGCGATTTCAATGGAAACCCATTCGGATAAAACGATCTCGTCGGCAGTCTCGGCGGAGTTGGACATGGTTTGGTAAAAGTGTTCCGCGGGTCACTTGGGTAAGGATTCGCCGGGCGATTCACGGATCGCAGCTTTGTCAGACCCACTTCCACTCGACGACGTTCACTCTCGAAGCATTTCATGATGCGTCGCCAGTCCGTGCCATCCTTGCCAGGCCATGTAGCTCGCCAGGATGAGCAGGAGGGCGCAGGAGAGGTACGGCGCCTTGCGCATCGCCTCGCCGAAGCCGCTGAATTTCTTCTCGGCGTGGCGCACACTCCACGCCGCGGCCGCGCCGACGGTGACCATCGTCAGCGCCAGGCCGAAACTGAAGGCGGCGACGAGCGCGAAGCCGAGCGTGAACTGCTTCACTTGCATGCAGACCAGCAGCACGGTGAACGCCGCCGGGCACGGGAGCAGTCCGCCGGTGAGGCCGAAGAGGACGATCTGCGGGGTGGTGACGGTGCGATTCAGGAAGCGCTTTTGAATATCGAGCGCGTGGGCCGCTTCGTGCGCGTCCTGAAAATCCGCGCCAGACGGAAGGTCGCTGTGATCGTGAGTGTGGTCATGATCGTGCTCGCGGAATTGCACCGGATAGCGATGCACGTGATGGTCATGCGCCAGCGTGATCGTGAGGTCGAATTCGTGCGGTTCCGGGACCTCCGTCGTCGACTCTAGAAAGTCTTCCTTTTGCCCAAACGCGAAAGTCTGCTTCGCCCCGCCGGGCCGCACTGTCTCGATGGTGACGTAGGACGCCTTCGGGAGGAAGGATTTGCCATGGCGAAGGAAAGCCAGCCGGAAGACGGGGGGCACGCCGGTTTCAAAGACGGAGAGTTTGATGACGGTGCCATGATCGGCCTTGATCAGCTTTGTGTCGTCGTGCCCGTGGCTGTGTCCATGGTCGTGATCATGATGGTCGTGCGCGGCGGCGGCTTTTGTATCGCGGCGTGTCCGCCAAAACATCCAGAGCGCGAGGCCGGCGATGATCACCGCGGAGGCGAGCTGGAAATAAGGCTCGGTGGTTTCCGCGTTCCATTGGCTGCCATATTTCAGCGCGACGGCCGCGAGCAGCCAGATGATGAGTGAGTGAGAGAACGCGGCAGAGAGCCCAAGCACCACGGCCTGCCAGACCGTCCCGCGGATGGCGATAATGAACGCGGCCATCATCGTCTTGGAATGACCCGGCTCCAGGCCGTGGAGCGCGCCGAGCAGAATGGCGGAGGGGATGAAAAGCCAGGCGTGGGAAGCGCCTTGGGAAAGGGCTTGGGAGAAGTCGGTCAGGGCCAAAATCATGGTGAGGAGCATACCCCCTAGGCCCATATTGACAAGTGCGTCTTTTGCGTGTTTCTTGGCGCGGGTCGAGTAGCCTCCTGACGACATGTCGACAAATACCCACGTTCACCCGCCCGATGAAAAACGAGCGCTCCTCGTTCGCCTCCGCAAGATCGCCGGCCAGATCGCCGCGATCGAGCGCATGGTGGAGGAGGACCGCGATTGCCCGGACGTGCTCACCCAGGTGGTGTCGGTGCGCAAGGCGCTCAAGTCCTTCGCCGAGGTGGTCATTCACCAGCACACCCACGAGTGCATCGCCCACGCTTCGGATACCAAGGAGGGCCAGCGGAAGCTGCGGGAACTGCTGACGGTCCTGGAGCGGTACGTCGAGTAAGGTCGGCCGCACGGACCCGGCATCGCCTACGCGGAGCGAGCCAGGGGAGGCTGCTCGGAAGCGAAGGGGCAATGGCGGCAGCCGCTGCCGCAACACCAACCGCGGCGCAAATGATACTGGGCGGTGAAGACGACGCTGTTGCCCTCCATGTAGAAATCGCCCGTGGTGGGCGGAAACGGAGCGACCGGGCGGCGGCGCGCGGCAAGTTCATCCCAAGTGACCTCGGGATGGGCCGCGATCGTTTCGAGGCAACCCTGGCAAAGACAGCGCGCTTCCGGCAGGTCGACGAGGAGCCGCTGCAGGCTGGAATTCAGGAGGACCGGTTCCTCGCACCAGCAGGGGCCTTTGTAGGGCTCCCCGGTCTCGAGCCGGCAGGCATTGGGCGCGGCGCAGACCGGGCAGTGCGCGGCGCGGGTACAGATGCGCGTGAGATCGGCGGTGGGCGCTTCGGAGCTGGAGGAGGACGATTCGACGAGGGCGGTGCTCATGAATGGAAGTCTCGGGATTTAGGAACTCCTGCGCGGGAGCAGCAGAAGCAACGGGTGCGATAGTTTTGCCCTCCCTCGGTTTGGAATGCAACCACAATATGTAGTGCCATTCATTTGTGTGGCGCCCATATGTTGTGTGACTGCACCTGCTGCGGGAGATTTCTGCAATTAAATTTTCGAGGGGTGCAAAGCGAAGAGCCACATGGGAGAAGTAGTTGTTGCGGCGTGATAATGATGTTTAATGACCGGCTTTCCCGCGCGCTGTCCGCGCGCCGTTCATGCCCATGCACATCGATGTCGTCCTTCACCCCACAGAAATCGCGCAGCTTCCGGCGCGCGATCTTTCGGGGACGACGTGTGTGGTGTTCGATGTGTTGCGGGCGACGTCGTCGATGGTCACGGGGCTGGCGAATGGGGTGAGCGAGATCCACCCGGTGTGCACGATCGAGGAGGCGCACGCGCTCAAGGCGCGGCTGCCCGATGTGGTGCTCGGCGGTGAGCGGCAGGGGGATCCGATCCCCGGTTTCGATATCGGCAATTCGCCGAGTGAATACCTGGGACTGAAGGGCCGGCGGGTCGTCACGACGACGACCAATGGCACCGTGGCGCTCCGCGCTTGCGAACGCGCCGCGCGGGTCCTGGTGGGGGCGCTCCTCAACCTGGGCGCGCTCTCGGCCGCGTTGCGCGCGCTGGCACCGAAGAAGGTCCTGCTGGTTTGCGCGGGGACGTTTGACACCTTCGCCCTCGAGGACGCCTATGCCGCCGGCCGGCTGATCGCGGAACTGCCCGGAGCGAGCCGGACCGATGCGGCGCAAACCGTGGCAGTGCTGGCCGCACAGTATCCGAACTCGCTCGACGCCTTGCGCCTGGCGCGCAACGGCCAGGCGCTCACGGCCACGGACCGCGGCGCCGATGTGGAGTGGTGCGCGCAGATTTCCCGGTTTAACGTGGTGGGCCTGATGGAGGCGGCTGTGATTCGGCCGTTGCCAGCATGACTTTCGTTCAACGCTACACCGCACCGATTCTCGCCAGGATTCCCGATACGTCGGAGATTCCCACCGGTCGGCTCATTGGCATCGGCATCGTCATTTCGCTGCTCCTGCACCTGCTGGCGTTCCTGATGATCCCGCTCTTCGCCCTCTTTTTTAAGGATCACGACGTGGACTTCGCGAAGACCCCGGTGAAGCCGCGGGAAATCGAGCTGCAAGTCGTGCCGCCGGAGGAAGAGGAGCCGCAGATCCAGCCGTTTACCATTACGCCACCGTCGCGGCCTTTCCTCGATTCGCGCGGGCTGGATATCGCCAAGGACCCGACGCAGGATCCGCTCTTTGAATCGGACGAGAACATGAAGGCGGCGAGCCAACTGGCGGCCACCGGCGATTCGCTCCTGCCGGGACAACTGGGAAAGCAACTCCCGTTCAATGCGTTCCAAAACACGCGCTCGCTGCTCGGGCCGGCGCCCGAGCCGTTCGCGCCGACCCAGCCCTCGGTGCAGCCATTGCCCGCACCGCCCCCGCCGACCGTGCAGGTGGCGCAGACGCCGGACACGACGCCCCCGGCGGAAGTCCCAAAAGACCCCACGCCGCCGCCTCCCGAGGCGGAAAAGAGCGAGGAGAAAGCGCCCACGAAGGACAAGGAAAAGACCAAGCCCACCGATTTCCGGGCAGTGGAGAAGCTGCTCGATGAAGAAATCGCCGTCACCAAGCGGGAATTGAAGCCGAAGGCCGTGACCCAGATCGAACGTCCCACGATGACCCCATCCCCCGTGGCGCATGCGGCGGTGCTTCGCCCGCTCGACGACCAAATGGTCAAGCTCACGACGCCGGCGCCGAAGCCCCAGCCGCGGCACGAGTCGGGTTACCAGCCCGAGCAGGAGCAGAATCGCATCGAGAGCAGTATTTCCAACCGCGGCAAGAGCGCGGTGGATTCCATCGCCACGCCGATGGGGAAGTATCGCAAGCAGGTCAGCGACGCGATCGGATCGCGCTGGCATTATTACGTAAACGACAAAATGTCTTTGTTTGCCATCGGTTCGGTGCGTATCAGCTTTTCCGTCGATGCCCAAGGGCACGTCTCTCGCGTCAAAGTGGAATCCAATTCTTCCAACCAAAGCCTCGAGGATGTTTCCATCCAGGCCATTCGTGATGCTGAGCTCGCGCCGCCGCCGCCCAACCCCGCGCTGCCCAGCGACCAGGATCCATTCGAATGGACGATCAATTTTACGTACTATCATATCCAATGACCCCCATCCTCGCCGCCGCCTCGCTGAAGTCGGCTTTTTACTTCTTTTATCACGGCGGCTTTTTCATGGTCCCGCTGCTCCTATGCTCGGTGATCTCCGTCACGGTGATCGTCCTCCGCGGGCTGGCGCTGCGCCGCGAGATCGTGATGCCGCCGATGCTCGAGGCGGAAATCGAGGCCATCGAAGCGGGCGATGAAGACGCGGCCAACCGGCTGGCGAAGCTGGTGCGGCACGACCGCTCGACGCTGGCTCGCATCATCACCGTGGGCCTGCACCATCTCGACTGGCCGAAGTCCGAAAACATGGAAGCCGTCCAAACCCGCGCGCGGCACGAGATCGTGCGGCTGGAGAGCGGGATCTTCGTGCTCGAGGTGATCGTGGGCATCGCGCCGCTGCTCGGGTTGCTCGGGGCGGTGTCAGGCTTGATCTCCGTCTTTGCGGCCTTTGGTGGGGACACTGCTTCACAGGATCCGCACGGCATTGCCAAGGGCATATCCGAGGCGTTGAGCACGACCATCGTGGGCCTGGCGATCGCCATCCCGAGCCTCATCGCCTACAGCTATCTCACCAAGAAGATCGAAACCATGGCCGCGGAGATGGAGTCGCTCGTCGCGGAACTCCTGTCGAAGTGCTATTACCACCAAGCGCGGCAGACGGCCTCGCGCCCCGCGTCCCGGATGGAAAGCTACGCGCCGCCGGCGCCGCTGGATGAACCCACCCCGCTGGAGGAACCGCTGGCATGAAGTTTTACGCCCGCCCGCGCCGCACGCCGCAGGTCATCATCGTGTCGCTCATCGATATCTTTGCGATCCTGCTGATCTTCGTGATCGTCACGACGACCTTCAAAAAGATCCAGCCCCAGGTGACAATCAAGCTGCCCGAATCCAAGAGCGCGGTTTCCTCCGACTCCAGCGATGAGCCGGTGCTGCTCTCGATCACGGTCGACGAAGAGATTTTTCTCGAT
>NZ_JBDUCX010000381.1:0-3847 GCF_040003245.1 Chthoniobacter sp. | reverse complement strand
TTCCAGCGTTTGGTCTGGTGACCAAAGTGGACACCAGCCTCGAGAAGTTCCGTCATCAGTTCAGTGGACATATTTTAAGAGCGTGCGGTAATCGGCGAAAAGAAAATGGGCGTGCTGTTTAAGCGTGAAGGAGGGGGAATGCAAGGGGTATCTTCGGAAAATCACCGGTTCGCGAAGAGGGTGGTTTTAAACCGCCGAGGCGCGGAGACGCGGAGGTTGGGGAGAAAAAGAGAAAATTGGGGGCACGATTAGGCACGACTGGGCACAATTGACCGCGATTCACTCTGGAAATACACCGGGTTGGGTGTGTGTGGTAAGCATGCGCGGGAGAAAATTTCGGAGGCTTGAATGCCTTGATTTGGCTTGATTTGGCTTCATGCGCTGGCGACGGGAACGCCTGAGCCCCTCGCGGACTTCCAGCAGTAAGTTGAGCGTTTTGACGAGGCGTCGGGGGGGGCGCTTTCGTCGAGCCATTGGCAAATGGCGAGAGGCCGGAGGCGATTTTGCGAAGACGGGAGGAGTCGAGATGACGGATGTTCATGCGGGCTATTATGCCCGCATTTCACAAAAAAGTGCATCGGCCCATTGGCTCTGTTGGCTCCATTGCGGAAAATTTACTCCGTGCGCTGCAAAACAGCGGTATTGGAGCGAAATTCTCTCCCGGCGCGTGAGGACACGCGCCCTACACCTTGCGTCACCAAGCGCCATGCGGGGACAGGGTCCAGACGCCTTCCACCCGCAGGCGCGCGGCAAAATGGGGATCTACTCGGGCTTGTGCGGGGCAGTGCGCTCGTCGTGGGCGGCCACCGCTTCCTCCACTACTTCCGCTTCGTGAGCAATGGCTTCCGCACGCTCTGTGGCGGGGTCTTCGTGCTCATTGTGGTGCTGGAGTTCCGGCTTCTTGCCGGGCTGCACTTTCTTCACGGCACCGACGGCGGGTCCCTCGTGGTGGTGTTTCTTCTCCTGGATGACTTTCTTATCGTGGGCGACATTGCGGGGATCGGACATAGTGAAAATGCTTCGTGCCTCCTACCGACGGCAGCCGTGTTTATAGTTTTATGCCGTACCCGGGCGACGCGAAGGGGTTCACCACGAAGGCCCGAAGACACTAAGGAAGAAAGACCTCAATACCGGCTCGCGCGTCGATTCTCAACTCTTCGTGTCCTCGTGCCTTTGTGGTTGAAAAACCACCTCCGCTACACAGCCTACCCGATCACCTCAAACTGGCTCATCCGCTTGAAGATCTGGTAGCGCTCCTCGATGTCGGCCTGGGTCAAGGTGCGCAGGCGCTCCAGGGAGAAGGCCTCGACGTTGTAGCTGGCCATGACGCTGCCGAGGACGACGGCTTTGCGCAGGGAATCGAAGGTGACGACGCCGTGATTCAGCGAGGCCAGGTGCCCGGCGAGACCGCCGGCAAAGGTGTCGCCCGCGCCGGTCGGATCGTGGATGTCTTCCAGCGGATACGCGCCGCAACTGAAGAACTGGCCGTCGGGACCGAAGAGCAGCGCGCCGTGTTCGCCCTTTTTGATGACGACATAGGCCGGGCCCGCATTGCGGATCTGGGCGGCGGCTTTGATCAGGCTGGTCTGCTTGGTGAGCAGGCGGGCCTCGCTATCGTTGAGGATGAGCATGTGCACGCGGGGCAGCAGGCGCTGGAGTTCCTCGGGCGTGTTGTTGATCCACAAGTCCATGGTGTCGGCGATGACGAAGCGCGGACCCTTCATCTGGTCGAGCACGTGGTGCTGGAGATTCGGGTGGATGTTGCCCAGCAGGACGTAAGGTGTCTTTTCGTAGCCGGGCGGCAGCTTGGGCTCGAAGCTCTCGAAGACATTCAGCGCGATGCTGCGCGTCTCGCGGGTGTTCAGGTCCCACATGTATTCGCCGGACCAGCGGAAGGTCTTGCCGGGGACGATTTGCAGGCCGGCCAGGTCGATCTGGTGGGCGCGGAAGAAATCGACGTGTTCCTTCGGGAAGTCGTCACCCACGATGCCGACGAGATTGACCGGCGCGAAGAAGCTCGCGGCCACCGAGGCGTAGGAGGTCGATCCCCCGAGCAGATCTTTCTGCTCCTCAAGGGGAGTCTTGATATCGTCGAGACCGATGGAACCAACTACGAGGACGGACATGGTGGGAAAAGGATGAAGGATGAAAACTGCCGGAGGCGATGGGGTAATCGCTCACGCGCGTGACTTCAAGGCTTTCCCGATTTCCGCAGTCCGCCGCCTCCCCTCGCGATGTCATCCTGAGCGGAGTGTAACGGAGTCGAAGGACCCCGTCGCTCTACCAGCGATGCTGCCGGTTGTTCGACGGGCCTGCTTGATCGTTGTACCAAAGGTGTTGCTGGTTATTCCACGGGGTCCTTCGACTGCGTTACACTCCGCTCAGGATGACATGCGAGGAGGAAGCGGGCGGCTTACAGGACGTAGTCGTTGAGCAGGTTTTCCAGCATTTCCTGGCGACCGCTGGCGGGGAGCACGGGGCCGAGCTTCAGGGCGTGTTTTTCCAGGCTCTCGAAGGTAGCTTTGCCGGTGGTGACGGTCTTGCCGATGCCGTTGTCGAAGCTGGCGTAACGCGTCTTCACGAAGCGATCGAGTTCGCCGTCCTCGATGATGCGGTGGGCGATTTTCAAGCCGCGGGCAAAGGTGTCCATGCCTCCGATGTGGGCGTGGAAGAGGTCAACCGGCTCGTAGCTTTCGCGGCGCACCTTGGCGTCGAAATTGAGGCCGCCGGTCTTGAAGCCGCCCATCTTGAGCAGTTGCAGGGTCATCTGCGTGGCCATGTAGACGTTGGTGGGAAACTGGTCGGTGTCCCAGCCGACGAGTTCGTCGCCGGTATTCGCATCGATGCTGCCCAGCGCGCCGGCGCCAGCGGCGACGGCCAGCTCGTGCTCCACGCGGTGCAGGGCGAGCGTGGCGTGGTTCGTCTCGATGTTGAGTTTGAAGTGCTCCAGCAGATCGTGCTCGCGCAGGAAATTGAGGCACGCCGCCGCGTCGCTGTCGTATTGATGCGTGGAGGGTTCGCGCGGCTTCGGCTCGATGTAGAACTGGCCCTTGAAGCCGATCTTCTTCTTGTACTCCACGGCCATGTGGAGGAAGTGCGCGAGGTTGCCCGTCTCGCGTTTCATGTCCGTGTTCAAGAGGGTCGCGTAGCCTTCGCGGCCACCCCAGAAGGTGTAGCCGAGACCGCCCAGGCGGTGGGTGACATCCATGGCGTGCTTCACCTGCGCGGCGGCGATGGCATAGACATCCGCGCTCGGGCTGGTGGCCGCGCCCTGCATGTAGCGCGGATGCGCGAAGAGGCAGGCCGTGCCCCAGAGCAGCTTGATCCCCGTCTGGCGCTGCAGCTTGCGCAAATGATCCGCCACGGCATCGAGCGCGTCGTTGCTCGCCTGGAGATCGCCGAGTTCCGGGGCGACGTCGCGGTCGTGGAAGCAGTAGAAGCCGAGTCCCAGCTTTTGCATGAACTCGAAGCCGGCATCGGCCACGCGCCGCGCATTTTCCACGGTGCTGCTGCCGTCATCCCACGGGCGCTGGCGGGTGCCGCCGCCGAAGGGATCGCTGGAGGTATTCTTCATCGCGTGCCAGTAGGCCATCGAGAAGCGCAGATGATCCTTCATCTTCTTTTTGCCGACGACTTCCTCCGCGTTGTAATGGCGGAAGGCGAGACGGTTGCGGGTCTTCGGGCCTTCGTAGGCGATGGTCTTGATGCCGGTGAAATATTCCTGATTCATGTTGGTGTAGGGATGGGAGTGCTTAGGTAGGGTTCACGAAATAAGAGGAGTCGCTCTCGTCCGTAGCGCGAGCGCCCAGAAGCAAACCCTGGTAGGGAAGCCGCGCCGCCGGGTTCC
>NZ_JBDUCX010000380.1:0-3848 GCF_040003245.1 Chthoniobacter sp. | reverse complement strand
ACGGGAGGTCTCGATTCGCTCCGGGGAGGCCATTTCGTGGGACACGAAAGCCTTGAAAGTGACGAACCTCGAAGCCGCGAATCGCTACATCAAGCGCCCGTCTTATCGCAGCGGCTGGTTGTAATAGGACCAACTTTTGCTGAACCCTCATGAACCGCCGCCAATTCCTCGCCACCACCATCGCCTCCAGCGTTGCCTATGCCGCTTGTGCGGCGGAGGACGACCGCAAGCTGCGCGTCGCCGTCATCGGTCACACCGGCCACGGTGACTACGGGCACGGCCTTGATGTCGTGTGGCTCCGCATGCCCGAAGTCGAAATCGTGGGCGTGGCGGACGCCGATGCCGCGGGTCTGGCGAAAGCGCAGAAGAAGCTCAAGCTCGAGCGGGGGTTTGCGGATTACCGCCAGATGCTCACCGAATTGAAGCCGGAGATCGTGGCGGTGGCGCCGCGTCACCTGGACGAGCATCGCGACATGACGCTGGCGGCCATCGAAGCCGGTGCGCGGGGCATCTACATCGAGAAGCCTTTTTGCCGCACGCCGGTGGAAGCCGACGAGATCATCGCGGCTGCGGACAAGCGCAAGGTGAAGATCGCCATCGCGCATCGCAACCGCTACCACCCCGCGCTGCCGGCCATCGAGCGCATGCTCAAGGACAATGCCCTCGGCCAGTTGCTGGAGATTCGCATGCGCGGCAAGGAAGATCTCCGCGGTGGAGCGCAGGACCTATGGGTGCTCGGTGCGCATCTGTTGAATATCGCCACGTTCTTCGGCGGCGCGCCGCAATCCTGCACGGCGACCCTCTTGCAGGACGGCCACCCGGCGACCAAGGCCGACGTGAAGGACGGCACGGAAGGTGTGGGGCTGCTCGCGGGGAATGCGGTTCATGCGCGTTTCGACATGGAGCGGGGGATGCCGGTGTTTTTCGATTCCATTGCCAAGGCCGGGGCCAAGGAAGCGGGATTCGGACTGCAACTCATCGGGACCAAGGGGATCATCGATTTGCGATTCGATACCGAGCCGCTGGCGCAATTGCTTCCGGGCAATCCTTTCGCGCCCGGCAAAGAGGCTCGCGCGTGGGTGCCCATTTCCTCGGCGGGGCCGGGCGTGCCGGAGCCCATCGCCGACGTGAAGGAGCAAGTTTCCTCACACCTGCTGCCGGCCCGCGATCTCATCGCCGCCATGCGGGAAGATCGTGCCCCGCTGTGCAGCGCCGCCGATGGGCGCGCGGTGGTGGAGATGATCATGGCAGTTTTTGAATCGCACCGGCTCAATGGCCAGCGCGTGACCTTTCCCCTCGCGACCCGGCAGAATCCGCTCGCGCAGATGGCATGAAGAAATCGCTGTTTTTCGGGGCGGCTGTTTTGCTGCTCGGTCTGACTGCTCGCGGGGAAGACATCCAGCGCATCTGGCTCACCCATCGCACGAACGATCCTTCGAAGATCGTGGTGAACTGGCAGACGACGGAGCCGGCCAATTCGATAGTGGAGTATGGCGACACCGACGCGCTCGGGCAAACCGCGCGCCAGGAGGAAGCGGTCGCTTTGCATCACGTCGAGATTCCGCTCGCGCATCGCGACGGCAGCTATCACTACCGCGTGCGCTCCGGCTCCAACGCCTCGGCCGTTCATGCGTTCCAAGGGTACCCGAGCAACGAATTGCGGGTCGCCGTGGTCGCGGACACCGGCTATGGCAAATCCCCGTGGGGAGAAGCGGTGCAACGCGAGAAGCCGCACCTCCTCATCAGCGCGGGAGATCACGTGCCGGCGTTGCACAAGGCCCAGCCAGTCGCGCCCACGGATACGACGGCCTTCGGCGAGCTGGTCGATCGGTACCGCGAGCTATTCAGTTCTACGCCGTGGATGCCGCTGCTCGGCAATCACGATCGCGAGATGAGTTCGCGCGGCCCAAAGCCGCCGCCGGAGCCGGTCTATGATGTGGAGGCCACGGCCTTCCGCGCCTTCTTTGCCCTGCCGGGCGACCAGTGGAAATGGCACTTCGACGTGCCGGAGTTTGGCGTGCGTTTCATCGCGCTCGATTTCAGCCACCTCAGCGATCAAGGCAGCACCTGGCAAACGTGCCATTCGCCCAAGCGCGCCGGCCCGCAGTTTGGCTGGTATCGCGATCTCATGGCCGCCAGCCAGCAGCCGTTCGTCCTCACGTTCGACAACGAGCGCAACGCCACGGTGCGCAGCCAGGAGGGCGGCGAATGGGGCAGGATGATGGCGCAGGGCTCGCTCACCATCACCGGTTTTGGCTACTTCGCCGAGCGCGCGGAAGTGGACGGCATTACGTATTACAACACCAGCGTCGGCGGCAACGGCACGCCGTATCCCGATCCGAAATCCGCTGTCTTCAAAAGCGAGGACAACTACATCCTGCTGACCTTTCGCCGCGAGCCGCGGGAACTGCGCGTCGACTTGAAAGACTTGCGCGGCGAGGTGCTCGACAGCAAGACCTTCGCGCCGCGTGTGGGGGCAGCACCCTAAGCTGCGGACCGCGGTTTGCGGTGACGCTTGAGTGCGAGGCCGGCGAGAGCGATGGCCATCAGGCCCGCGATCGATGGCTCCGGCACGGCCACGAGATTCAAGCTCAGGCCGCCTGCGGCGAGGTTGTCGATCGGGATGAGATTCAAATCGCCGGACATACTGAAATGCAACTCCGAGCCGCTGCCGTCACCGCTGAAGCGGGCGGAGCTGCTGCCCAGCCGGCCGCCGCTTCCTCTTCCGAGACCGAGAATTGCGTAGGCCTCGCGCGAGGAACTCGAGCCGACGGGCACTGGGGAGACCAGATTCAAGGGACTGGAGGGAAACCGCGCCGTTAAGTCGGCCGGGATGATGGATTTTCCACCGGGCGGGGAAGATGAATCGCTGCTCGGGGAAGCGGGTCCCGCGGGTGTCGCGTCCACTATTGCCGAAGATGGATTCCACCATCCACCGCCACCAAAACCAGAGCCGGAAGAATGTCCGCCCGCAGCCATATTCACATCCGCCTGAGCATCCGGCTTGGAGCCATCCAGAAGATGAGTCGCCGCCCGCATGCCGCAGGTCAATGCCACGGTAACGCCGGCCCAGAAGAGAAAGCGGTGGGCCTGGGGAGTCCACGTCCAGAAGTGCGCGAACAGTCCCGGCGCCTTCGACTCGGTCGAGTCGTTGGCAGGGGTGGCGGCTGGCGTGTCTTTGGGATCGGTTGGAGGCATTGGAATAACGAGAGCGGGATGAAGTGCGGCACCGTATTTCAACCGCCAAATCTTCACCGCAAATTTCATGTAACATTCTGGTGACAGCCCCGCGTTCCCGCCGGCCGCCAGAAAAGAGCTTGTTCGCCGGGAGAGTTTTCGGCAGACAGTCCCACGCTTTGCCCCCGGTCGTTTCGCGACGGACCGTATGCTGCCGCGCGGGAGCTGGCCAACCTCCGTATTCCCCATGAGTCACCCTCTCCCGAAATTGCACAACGCCATGTGGCCCGGTCTCGTCGGCAAAGGCGACGCCGCCGGCCAGGAACCGCCCATCAGCCTCGAGCACATGCTCGACCTCACCGCGGCCGCGAACGTCAACGGCCAGAAGTTCGAGGGCATCGATTACTTCCTCTTCCTCCCGCACACGAATCCCGAGGCGAGCGACGATGAGTTGAAAAAGATCGCCGATCTCATCGCGAGCAAGGGCTTCAATGTCGGCTCGCTGGTCGCGCCGGTCTGGGCCGGCACGGTGGGTGATTCCGCGATGGGCGACGACGCCCAGCAGGAGAAATTCCTCAGCGCGGTGAAGATGGCCTGCCGCATCGCGGGCATCTTCAACAAGCACGGCGTCCGCAAGTATGGCGTCATCCGCATTGATTCCGCCGAGTTCG
>NZ_JBDUCX010000197.1:0-13021 GCF_040003245.1 Chthoniobacter sp. | reverse complement strand
TGTCTTAACTTACCGCCGGGCTGGAGCGTTTGCGTTCGCCGGCGTTGAGAATCTTCTTACGCAGACGCAGGCTCTTCGGCGTCACTTCGACATATTCGTCAGGCCCAATGTATTCGATGCTGCGCTCCAGGGTCATCTTGAGCGGCGGCGCGAGCGCGACGCCCTTGCCATCGCCCGAACTCCGCATGTTGTTGAGCTTTTTGGCACGGCAGGGATTCACCGGCATGTCGTCCGGCCGGGCGTTCTCGCCGATGACCATGCCCTCGTAGATTTCTTCCTGCGGCCCGATGAACAGGCGGCCGCGCATCTGGATCGTGTCCAGCGAGTAAGAGGTGGAGATGCCGCCTTCCATGGCGACGAGCACCCCGTTATTGCGCGTGGGGATTTCGCCTTTGTACGGCCCGTATTCCTTGAACAGGTGCGACATGATGCCGTGGCCCTTGGTCGCATTGACCAGGTCGGTTTCAAAGCCGATCAAACCCCGCGTCGGGACGGTCGCCTGCACCGTCACCGTCGTCGTCTGATGCTCCATATTGAGAATTTCCGCTTTGCGCCAGGCCAGCGATTGCAGGATGTCGCCGAGGTTTTCATTCGGCACGTCGACATACAGGCTCTCATAGGGCTCGAGCAGCTTGTTGTCCTCGTCGCGGCGGTAAATGACTTCCGGACGGGAAACGAGCAACTCGAAGCCTTCGCGGCGCATCTGCTCCACGAGGACCGCGATCTGCATTTCCCCGCGCGCCTTGATATCAAAGTGTCCAGCGACATCGGTATCGCCCACTTCGATGGAAACATTCGTCAGCGTCTCGCGAATCAACCGCTCGCGCACCTGGCGCGCCGTCAGCAGCTTGCCTTCGCGACCGGCCAGCGGGCCGTCGTTGATGCAAATCTTCATGCTGATCGTCGGCGGATCGATGTCCACGAACGGCAGCCCCACGCGCTCTTCCGTATCGGTGATCGTCTCGCCGATGTAGGCATCCTCGAAGCCGCACAGACCGACGATGTCGCCTTCGCTGGCGTTCTTGAGTTCCACTTTCGCCAGGCCCACGTGGCCGAAAAGTGCGGTCACAGCGGCGCGTTCGCGGCGCCCGTCCTTGTTGATCCGCACCACGCTGTCGCCCACCTTCACGCGGCCCGAGATGATGCGGCCATAGGCGATACGACCGAGGTAATCGCTGTAATCGAGGTTCGAGATGAGCATCTGGAAGTAGCTCACGTCGCTCTTCGCGGGCGGCGGGATGTGCTTGATGATCGCCTCGAAGAGCGGCTCCATCGTCTCGCTCTTCTCATGAATCTCGCGCATCGCATAGCCGTCGCGCGCACTGGCGTAGATGACCGGGAAATCAAGCTGCACGTCGGTCGCATTCAACTCGACGAAGAGGTCGAAGATGAAATCCAGCACCTTGTGCGGGCGGGCGTTTTCGCGATCGATCTTATTGATGACCACGATGGGCTTGGCGCCGTTCTCCAGCGCCTTGCGGAGCACAAATTTGGTCTGCGCCTGCGGGCCGTCGTGCGCGTCCACCACCAGCAGCACGCCGTCGATCATCTTCATGATGCGCTCCACCTCGCCGCCGAAATCGGCGTGGCCGGGGGTGTCGACGATGTTCACATGATAGTCGTGCCAGCGGAAGGCCGCGTTCTTCGCGCGGATGGTGATGCCCTTTTCCCGCTCCAGGTCCATCGAGTCCATGATGCGAATCTCGGTCGCCTTCGATTCATTGGCGCGGAAGGTTCCGGCCTGCTTCAAAAGTTGGTCGACCAAGGTGGTCTTCCCGTGGTCAACGTGGGCGATAATGGCGATGTTGCGAATGTGATCCATGTCTATGTCCGTTATGTGGTCGGCGTGCAAAGGGCGCGGAATATGGAGGCGAAGTGGGGGTGCGTCAACGAATATGCCGGTGTCATTTTCAAGGCGCAAATCGGAAGCGACGTGGGGGTTGAGGGACCGCCGAGGCGCGGAGGCGCTGAGAAAGGGAGATACCGGAGACGATAAAGAGACGTTGGAGAACGCCGAACGCCCAACGTCGAACGCCGAATCATTGAGAAATTCGGAGTTCGACGTTGGACGTTCGAAGTTCTCGCCCGCCTTCTCCCCTCCTCCGCGCCTCGGCGCCTCGGCGGTTCAAAATGCCCCCCACCGGGAAAACCCATTGACCCCATGCCACGCATCCCGTAGTCACTCCCCTCCACCTCCAACCACCTTACTTTTTTTATGGGACAGCAACTCAACAAAATTCAAAAACGCCGCCGCCGCGCCAACTATCTCGAACGCCAGAAGGTCAAAGCGAAGACCCGCCCCGTCGCGAAGCCCGCCGCCGCCGCGAAGAAGAAGCCCGCTCCCAAAAAGGAAAAGGCCCCCGCCGCCGCCGCTCCCGCCGCCACCGAATAACCTCCTTCCCCAGCCCCGCGCTGGAAAGAAGTCCGCCCCAAAAAGGCGCAAGAGGACACACCAAGGCCCCCGGGCCGTGTCTCATCTTGCGCCCTTTGCGTCTGCACGCATCCCGCCGCAAAGCTCTTCGCTTCCGCCATTGGGCGTTCGACGTTGGACGTTCGGCGTTCGCCTTCCCTCCCCTTTGAGCCTTCGCGTCTTCGGGGTTAAATTCTCCTCGACGTCCGCTCACTGAGCACTGAGCACTGAGCACTAGGCTCTCGGATCTCCTCCATCGGAAGTTTCGCCTTCGACCCCTTCCGCCTTCCGCCTTCCGCCTTCCGCCTTTCCCCGCTACCCTCCCCCGATGCGCTATCTCCTCGTCGATGGCCACAGCGTGATCTTCGCCTGGCCCGAGCTGCGCAAACTCCACACCCGCCGCACCGAACTGGCGCGCAACGAACTCGTCAAGATCCTCACCGAGTACCAGGACGCCAGCGACGTCCGCGTCGTCGCCGTTTTCGACGGCAAAGGTGAAACCTCCAACGAGGCCACCGAACCCGGCGGCATCCAGATCTTCTACTCCGCCGCCGGCCAGACCGCCGACGCCATCGTCGAGCGCCTCGTCGCCAAGTACGCCGGCCAGCACGAGATCACCGTCGCCACCGACGACCACATGGAACAACAAACCGCCACCAGCTTCGGCGCCCTCGTCGTCTCCACCACCGGCCTCCGCCCCTGGCTCGAAGAAGCCCAACGCGACCTCACCCGCCGCCTCAAACAACACCGACGGAAATAACACGCAGCGCTGTAGAGGCGGTTGTGCCAACCGCCTTCCTACAAGGCCGCCCCTGCGGGATCGCCACCCGTATCAATCACGCGCCACTGACAGAGCAGCGCTGCCCAAAACGCCACCGTCCCTCACGGCAGCATGAGATGAGATTCCGCAGTGTCCTGCGCAAACGTATGGATCGTCACCGCGTGCTTGCGAAGAAGCGCCTCACCGTCCGCAACGGAGCAATTGCCGAGTCGCAGCCAGATGAATTTCGGCGGCGCCCCGAGCAGCAAGCTGCGCTGTTGAAAGTCGGAATCCTTCGAGACAATGCAAAAGCCTCGCGCCTTGGCGTATTCCCAAATCACGCCATCATCTGCTTCATACAGCCCCACGTCGCGCACGTGAACACTGTCCGGATACAGGTCAGCCAACAGACGCGGCAGCCGAAACGAGAGATTCTGATCGAAGAGCAGCTTCACCCGGGCAACGCCGCCAGCCTGCGTTCACGATCCGCGGCGAAAGCCAGGCAGGCCCGAATATCCGTCTCGGTCAAATCGGGAAAATCAGCCAGCAACGCCTCATGCGTCATGCCCGCCGCAAGGTATTCGAGCACATCGGTCACTGTCATCCGGGTCCCACGGATGCAGGGCTTCCCACTGCGCTTGCCGGGTTCGATGGTGATGATCTCTCGGTAATCCACACGGACACGCTATCTTTCATTGCAGCAGTCGGCAAGGACGGAGCGGGAGACAGATCGAATCAGACCGCCGACACCATCGTTGAGCAAGGCTGGTGAGGCGATTGTACCAACCGCCGATTTTCACCCCCTCATCACTCCTCGATCGCGAGCCGCACACCAGACCGGTCCGCCGCGCTCACGACATCGATCATGCGTTCGAACCGCACACCGGCCTCGACTTCCAGGAGGACACCTGTCTTCTGCCGCGCCGGCATCCCCTTCAGCAGCGCCATCAATTTCTCGCACGAATGATCCGGCCCTTCGGCAGTGAGAACGTCATTCAAATAGACCCGGCCCGCGGCGTCGATGCGCAGCCGATCCTTCCCTCTTTCCGGAGCCACCGCCGCCGCCAGGATCATCGCCGGCGCGGGGAGGCGAAACTCGAGATACCGGATGTCGTCAGCCATTCTGCTCACGAATAAGACCGCCGCGAAGGGCGCGATCATCAGTGACAGGAAACGCGGCGCGGCGAGAGAGATCGGTACTTTTGGGCCGCGAATCGTGAGGACCAGCGCCTCGCGCCGCCGCCACTCCCGTTGCATTTCCTCCGGCTTGTTCCGCATGGCCTCCCAACCGGCGCGCAACATCCGCTCCCGGGCCATTTGCGAGAGCTCTCCCCCAAACAGGATGACGAGAAGCGTAATCATCAGGCGCAGGAAAAAGCCGCCCGCTTCCGAGACAGAGGCATAGTAACTGTACCAATCCACCGGTAAGGCAGGACCACGGAGGATCCCCGCCAGATCGGCGATATCGCCCGGCAGGCGCAGGAACATCGAAAAGATCAGAGCCCCCGCCATCCATGCGATATGGCGTGTGAGCACCAGCGGATCGCGGCGCAACCGCCGAAAAGCGTGAATCCACACGCTCATGGCGATCCCCAGCCACAGCGGCACCGCCAGCAAATCGGCCGCCGCCGAGAACGCCCCGGAAAACCGCATCCAAAATGTGTACAGCAACCCCAACCAGGAGCCCGGCAACAGGGCCGATGACCTCCGCCAGGACAGTTCCTCCGCCGTCAGGGAGGCCATTGCAAAAGCAAAAAAGACCAGTACCAAGCTGGCCAGCCCAACCCGCTCCAATGCCGTAAACAACGGCTCAACTTGCGCGCGGCTTCTCTTCACCCGGCGGAGGATGTCGCGCGGGAAAGGCTTTGGCCAGCCCGACTTCGTCTATCTGGACAGCGGGGCAGAGATTAGTTACACGAGAATTCCCGATCCTAAGTAGCCGTCGATATCTTCCATTTGGAAACGTGTTTTCCGCGGAGCTTCACCCGATGGCCGCGGCGGTCTTGCTTGGTTTTGCGTTTGGCCTTGGCCGCGGAGCCGTGGATCTCGGTCCACTTGCCGCGCTTGAAGACCTGCATGTAACCGCCGGGGAGAATCTGGAACGGCCGGGTCACTTTGTTGAGATAGTCGAACTGCGTGGAGCCGCGTTTGTGGAAATCCTCGAACCACGACGGATAGACGAAGTCGCTCATGGCGATGCCGTTCACGAGGAACTCCAGTTCCTCGACGGCGTCGGCCGTTTCGTAGGAGTAGATGATTCCATCCGGGCCGTCCGCGCAAAGGTTAATCGCGGGATCGACGAGCATTTCGCACAGCTCGTGGCAGGCGGTGACGCTCACCTTTTCGCCATCGTCGAGGGTGGTCTTGACGAAGACTTTGGAAAGGGGCAGTCCCTCCTTGGTGACGTCGTGATAGCCGAGCGCTTTCTGCGCATCGGCATTTTCGAGGAAGACGATCGCCCACGCGCCCTTGGGGACTTTCGTCGCCTTGACCAGCCGGGCCGGCGTGCCCCACACGGGCGTGAAGCATTCGTCCGCGAATTTTTGCAGCGCCTTGATGAGTTTGTCGAAGTCCACGCCGAGCGGTGTCTTCGCCTTGTTGATGCAGGCGATGGTGGGGATTTGGCCGTGGGCGAAGGCGGCCCTGATGCGTTGTTTCATAGGAGGGTTACCGGTGAGTTGGTTGGTGATTAATCCGAGCGAGAAGAGTTCCGTCTATCCACCGGCTGAGGTGTCAGTTTCGGGGGCCGCTGTCAATTGTAAAACATTAGACAATGAGGCTGCTCTGGACGGTTTCGTGGGTCGCCAACGCTTTCGCGCATGGGTGGATGACGAGCTCGCGATTCGCGCGCAGCGAAAGTCGAGAGGAGATGCAACCGCGAATGGACACGAATAAACGCGAATAAGATTCTGCCAGCCATGGCGGCCCGGGATTCGGATGGCTTTCCTCCATTCGTGTTTATTCGCGTCCATTCGCGGTTAAACTCAGTATGCTCTGCCTCCGCTGACCACCTCGCACGACATGGAGGCACAGCGCCAAGGTCTGGAGCCACAGCGCTGAAAAATCGGCGAAGAAATGGTGTCAAACGGCCGCCCTCCGCGGAACACAGAGAGCCGGAAAACTTCGGACCGCTGGGCAAGGCGCATGCTAATAGGACCGCACAACAAAAACCGGCCGCGGATTCCCCTTCGCGGCGACTGGCCTATGCAGACTTCCCACCGACTCTCTCCAGCGGCCCATGGCCCGGATTACGAACGCATCCTCGGCTCCGGCGGCGTGGTGGAACGGGCCCAGCGGCGCTTCATCGCCGCAGGCTTTTCCCCGAGGAAACCGCTCCTCTGCGGCGCGCCCCGCTTCCATGCGCTGGCGCTGCCGGCGCCCGCTCCCCCCAGTATTCCCATTTTCTTTGCCCGCCCCCGGACTCCGCTTCGCCTCGCGGCCTAGGCTCTCTCCCGGCGGCCAGGACTCCCCCCACCCAAAAAGCCGCTGGGAGAACACCCGCGCTGGGCCGCCCCATCAGCGCGCACCGGCCGCGGCGGGCGGAGTCACACGGGCGCGATGAGGAGGAAGGCGATCCCCGTCTCCCTCCTCATTCGTGTTTCTTGGGCATGCACGCGCGGTTTCCGCGCTCCCATCTCTGCCGCTTGCCTCGCAGGCGTGCATCTGCGAAGCTCTCTGGCAACGAGAAGCGGCAACTCGCAAAAAACGGCCAATCAAAGTCATGCGCACTGAATCGGCCTCACCGTTCTTGTGGAGCGATCCACAACGTCTGGGCGGACGCGTGTGTTTCCGCGGGACGCGGGTGCCGGTGGATGCGTTGTTCGAGAATCTCGAAGACGGGGTGGGGGTGGATGAATTCCTGGAGGCTTTTGAAGGGGTCACCAGGGACCAGGTGATTGGGGTCCTCGAAGCGGCCCGGGAAGCGTTGGCGGAAACCCCGGGGGTGTGAGCTCTATTCTGCTGGATCATTGCGTGCCCAAGCCGTTGCGTCGGTGGCTGCCCGGCGAGGCAGTTCGCACCTGTCATGAGGAAGGGTGGGATACCTTGCTCAACGGAGAACTGCTCCGCGCCGCCGAAGCGGCCGGATTCGAGATCTTCATCACCGCCGACAAAAACCTGCGTTATCAGCAGGATCTTTCGTCCCGCCGGATCGCCATCATCGAATTGCCCACCAACCGGCTTTCACAGATACCTTCCCTCGTTGGTGCGCTTCTGTTGGCAATCGCGAATGCGCCCCCCGGTAGCTATCAAGAAATTCCGCTTCCCTGAGAAGACCCCGGCTCATTCTGGGTTTGACAGGCTGCGCTGAATAGTGTTCATTTGCGCATGGGGCAGAAATAGGGGTGGCACACGGAATTGGCAGGCAGGGCGGAACAGGCGGCATTCAGGCAATCGCAGCGAAATACGACAAAACAAATAGGTTCATGACCAAATTACCTTTCTTCGCCGCTGCGGGGTCACCCGGTGCAGCACGCTCCAGAGTGATCGCATTCAATCGTGTCTGGTCGTGCCTAATCGTGCCTCCCATTTTTCCGCTCCGCCAGGAACGTCCGAGCGAATCAATGAGCAGCGCCAATGCTCGGATGGGAGAATCAAGCCTGACCGGAGGCAGAAAGGATCCGGGTCCAGCCTGCTCAAGGCAAATCAAGGCAATCAAGGTCCGAAAAATTTCACACCCTCCTTTGCGGCGGGGCCGACCGGGCAAGATCCCCCGTCGGCACTGCACAGAGGAGTTCCGACTAGTTCCGACTCATTTGCGACCGAAAGATCCGTCCACGGCAGCCATGTCTCACACCAAGCCCGTGCCACCCGCAGGCCGGGCGTGCTGGGGCTGCGTCTTGAGCAGGTCGCGGATTTCCATGAGGAGCTGCACGTCCTGCGGGAGCGGGGTCGGCTCGGCCGGCTTTTCCTCGGCCTTGCGCGTCGCCTTCGCGATGAGGAAGTTCATGGGCTTGACGACGAAGAAGAAGACCACGGCGGCGATGGCCACAAACGAGACGATGGATTTCAGGACATCGGCAGCACCGACCGGTGTCGCCGGGGCCGCGAGCAGATGCATGGCCACGAGCAGCGGATTGATGAGGCCGCCGACCAGGGCATCGACCACGCTCTTGAAGGCCGCTCCAATGACCACGCCGACCGCGAGGTCGACGACGTTTCCCTTCAGGATGAAGGCTTCGAATTCTTTGGCGATTTCTTTGATGTTCATAGTGCGCGAGAGTTTACGCGGCGCGTTATACACACTGGGGAGGGGCCGGGAAAGCGCGCAGATGGGGAGGGGAAAACTACGGCTAAAACCATTTGCGACTGGGCGCGATGTGGCTAGGATGTGCGCCCCCATGAGTTTCCAAGCCCAGATCGACGAGGACCTGAAGGTGGCAATGAAGGCCCGAGAGGCCGAACGTCTCGGCGTTATCCGCATGCTGAAGGCGGCCCTGAAGAACGCGTCCATCGAGAAGGGCGGCATGACCCATGTGCTGGATGACGTCAGCGCGATGGCCATCGTGCGCAAGGAACTGAAGAAGCGGCAGGATTCCATCGAAGGCTTCGAGAAGGGCAACCGGCCCGACCTCGCCGCCAAGGAAAAGGCCGAGGCGGAGATCCTCGCCGCGTATCTGCCCCAGGCGCTGTCGCCGGAGGAAGTGACCGCGCTGGTCGCCGCCGCCATCGCCGAGACGGGCGCGACTTCCAAGGCCCAGATGGGCGCCGTGATGAAAGTAGCCACCGAGCGCGCCGCGGGCCGCGCCGACGGCAAAGCCCTGAGCACCGCCGTCGCCGCCCAACTCAAGTAATATGGTCTCCGCTCTCATCGTCGCCGCCGGAAGCAGCCGCCGCATGGGCTTCGACAAGCTTTTCGCCCCGCTCGCCGGCAAACCCGTCCTCTGGCATTCCCTGAAGGCTTTCCATGAGACGAAGGAAGTCGACGAGATCCTGGTCGTGACCCGGGGAGATCGGATGGATGAGGTAGAGGAATTGGTGTCCACCGGCGGCCTGACGAAGGTGAAGAAGGTGATCGAAGGCGGCCCGGAACGGCATATTTCCGTGTGGAATGGCCTGCAGGCGGTGGACAGCGAAGGGAGCGAGTACATTGCGATCCACGACGGCGCCCGGCCGCTGGTCACCCCGGCACTGATCAAGGCCTGCCTCGACCTGGCGCGGGCTCACGGGGCCGCCTCGTGCGCCTCGCAGATCCCGGATACGGTAAAGCGGGCCAGCATCGAGCAAATGGTCACCGAGAGCGTGGAGCGCACCGGTCTCTGGGCCATGCAGACGCCGCAGGTTTTCAGCAGCGGGCTCATTCTTCAGGCTTATGCCGCCCTCATGGCCAAGCACGAGATGGTGACCGACGAGGTTTCCGCCGTCCAGAAGATGGGCAAGAAGATCGCCCTCCTAAAGAACGACGACTGGAACCTGAAAGTGACTTTTCCTCACGATCTCGAACTGGCCGAACATGTGCTAGAATTGCGGGTGAAAAAATCCGCTAAGTCCCCGAAGCCACGCGCGATCACTCGCTAATGGAATTCCCTTACCGCCTCTCCCGCCTGCCGAATGGTGTGCGGATCGCCTCTGTCGAGATGCCGTGGATGCGCAGCGTGAGCATCGGCGTCTGGGCGGGCGTGGGCGGACGGCATGAATCGGCCGAGATGAGCGGCATTTCGCACTTCATGGAGCACCTGCTCTTCAAGGGGACCAAGAAGCGGACGGCCAAGCGGATCACCGAGTCCGTCGAGGGGTTGGGCGGGTATCTGAACGCTTTTACGACCGAAGACCACACTTGCTACTATGCCAAGGCGGCCTCGGCCCACCTGCCGGAGCTGTGCGACGTGCTGGGGGACATGTATCTGGAGAGCCAGTTTGCGCCCGGGGAGATCGAGCGCGAGCGGGAGGTCATCCGGGAAGAGATCCTCATGTATCGGGACCATCCCGCTCAGCATGCGCAGGAGCTCCTCACGGCCACCATGTGGCCCGGGCATCCGCTGGGGCGTCCCTTGACGGGGACCGTCGAGACCATCGGCAAGCTGCGCCGGCCGCACTTCGTCGACTTTCGCACCCAGCATTATACGGGCAGCACCACGATCATCACGGTCGCCGGGCCGGTCTACCACGAGCGGGTCGTCGAGCTGCTGAAGCCGATTTTCGGCCGGCTGCCGAAAGGGCGGTCGCCGCGGTTCACCCGGACCCGGCCCAAAGACGGCGGGGCGCAGGTGTCACTTTTTCCGCAGGAGACCGAGCAGACGCATCTGGCCATGGGTTTCCACGCCTTCGGGCGGACCGACGAGCGACGCTACGCTCTGAAGCTGCTCTCCGTTATCCTGGGCGAAAACATGAGCTCGCGGCTTTTCCAAAAGCTGCGCGAGCGCCACGGCTTTTGCTACAGCGTGCAGACGAGCATGGTGACGCTGGCGGACACAGGAGCGATCCAAGTCTACGCCGGATTGGACGCCGGGAACTTGGAAAAAGCGGTGAAGATGATTTTACGCGAATTGGAGAATATCTGTCATAAGGCTCCCATCCGCACCGAATTAAAGAAGGCACAGGATTATACAATTGGGCAGACTTTCATGGGCCTCGAGTCCACCTCCAATCAGATCATGTGGATGGGCGAAAGCCTCCTCGGCTACGGCAAAGTCCTCGATCCCAGCGAGGTCGAGCGGAAGATCCTGGCGGTCACGCCGCAGGACATCCAGCGTGTCGCCTGCCACTGCCTCAACCGCGTCCGCCTCGGCGTCGCGATCGTCGGCCCGCTCAAGGACGAGGAGAAGATCAAGGGCTGGCTGGCCTGATCAAAAAGCGGCAGCGAAACTTGGAGGCACCGCTTTGTCGGTGCCGGAAAACGGCTTCGTCAAGGCACTGACGGCGCGGCGCCCCTCCAGTTCCGACAGCGAACTTCTAGCCGCAAAAACGGCGCGCCACCCATAAGGCGACGCGCCGCTCCTTGTTGCGGAAGATGTAGTTGGTCAGGCGGCGCCGTTGGCGGACTCGAGGTTCTCGCTGTGCAGGTTGCCGGTTTTGCCGAAGGCCTCGGCCACACTGGGCACGTGCGGAGCTTCGCTGTTGCTGAGCACGTCGCTGTCATCGCCGTTCGTCGGACGTTCGCGGGTGCTGAACTTGACCCCGACGAGCTTGGATACGCCGTGCTCTTCCATGGTCACGCCGTAGAGGGCGTCAGCGCGGGCGATGGTGCGCTTGTTGTGGGAGATGACCACGAACTGCGACTGGCCCACGAAACGGTCGAGGATCTTGATGAAGCGGTTGATGTTCGACTCGTCGAGTGGCGCGTCCATTTCGTCGAGGACGCAGAAGGGCGCCGGCTTGACCATGTAGATGGAGAAGAGCAGGGCCACGGCGGTCATCGTCTTCTCACCGCCGGAGAGCAGCGAGATGGAAGTCAATTGCTTGCCGGGCGGCTTGGCGATGATGTCGATGCCACTCTCCAGCGGATCGCTTTCGTCGACCAGCACGAGGTTGGCTTTGCCGCCGCCGAAGAGCTCGACGAACATCTCGCCGAAGTTCACCCGGATCTTCTCGAAGGTCTCGGCAAAGAGCGTCTTGGTCGTGGCGTTGATCTTGGTGATGGTCTCCATCAACTCCGCCTTCGAGTTCGTCAGGTCGGTGTTCTGCTGCTCGAGGAAGGCGTGGCGCTGTTCCAGTTCGTCGTATTCCTGGATGGCGTCGAGGTTCACCGGGCCCATCGAATCGATGCGCTGGTCGAGCTCGCGGACGATGGCTTCGATGCGGTCCCAGTCGATGGCAAAGGCGTCTTCGACCATCGGCGCCTCGGGCTCCTGGACCTCTTCGACCTGGGCGACGGGCGCCTCGACGGACTCACCTTCGCCATTCGTGGTCTCGGCGGACAGACCGCGTTGCTGGCGTTTGAGGTGATCGCGAATGGCCACGCGCAGGCCGTGCAGGTCGCGCTCAAAAGTGGTGAGATCGAGCTGATAGCGCTTCTGAATGTGCTCGGTGATCGCAGTGAGCTTCATCTCGACCTGCGTCTGCCTCACTTCCAGGCGGCTGCGCTGGTCGTGCGCTTCGCTCAATTGATGGCGCAGGACGCGCAAGGCATTGGAAAGCTCCTCGGTCGCCGCGGCCAGGCCGCTGCGCTCCTCGATCATCGCGGCCACGGCGGACTCCCCTTCCCCGACCTGGCCGCGCAGGCTTTCGAGGTTGGCGGCGATCTCGGCGTTTTCCGCCGTCATCGATTCCGCGCGCTGTTGATAGCCCACGATGTCCTGCTGGCGCTGGTCGATCAGCTCCATGAGCTCCGTCAGGCGCGCCTCCATCGGTTCGCGCTGATGATGCAGCGACGTGTGCCGCTGGCGCTCGGTGGCGACCTTCACCCGCAAATCGTTGAGTTCGCCGGCGAGTTCGTTTTCCTGGGAGCGGAGCACTTCGAGCTGATTGCCGGCTTCGGCGCGGCGGGCTTGCAAGGCTTCGAGTTGTTCGAGGTAGGAAGCGATTTCGGCTTCGAGCGCGTCCATGCGGTCCGCAGCTTCGCGATGCCGGGCTTCGCTGCTGGCGCGTTCGCCCTCGAGATTCTGCTGCTTGCGCTCGGTCTCGCGGGCTTCGCGTTCGACCATCGCCAGCTCGTTGCGCAGCGTGGAAATTTGCAGTGCGATGTTCTGCTTCTCCTCGCGGGCTTCCTCGAGGCGCGCTTGGGCGGACTCGATTTGCACGACCAGATCCTGGCGCCTCTGCGTGGCCTCCTCCACCTGCTGGCGGAGCTGTTCTGCCTCGGCTTCGAGGGAGTACATCTGGTTCTTCCGCTCGAGCAACGAATTCGTCGCGCCACCGGCCACCCCGCCGATTAGCAATCCTTCGGCGGTTACCAGCTCGCCATTGGCGGTGAC